>CALDZQ010000062.1 GCA_937944035.1 uncultured Neomegalonema sp.
ACAATGGTCTCGGAATCACGGGCGCGTCTTGTTGCGCTCGCCAACGAGGAAGCGGGCGCGACCGAAGCCATGCGCTTGCGCAGACGCCAGAATGCAGCCGCGTTTTCCGCGATGGTCGCCCTCTCCAAATCCCACGCGCCGGAACTGGTCGCCTATGGTGGTGATCCGCTGACCGCCGCTCGCGGGGCCAGTGTGCTGACGGGCCTGCGCGAAGCCCTCGCCACCAATGGCCGCACGGCAAATGACCGGATGCGTGCGATCAATGACCTGCGCCTTAAAACCGAGGGCGCGCGCGAAGAAACCCGCGAGGCCATCGCCTCCCTGCGCAGCCGCGAGCGCGAATTATGGGTGCTGGTCGGCAAACGCAAACAGCAAAGCCGCGAAACGCTGGAGCAAGCCGAACAGTTGAAACTGGAAGCCCAAAGCATGACGGACCGGGCGCGTACCCTGTCCCGCCTGCTGCGCCGCTCCCCCGCCCCGCCAGCCAAACCTGTGCGTGAGGCGGCCGTCACACCGGCCAAACGCATCCTGCCTCCTCCAAAGCCGCTGAACTTCGCCAAAGGCAACTTTGCCTGGCCTGTCACGGGGGGTGAAATCGCCCAGCAATTCGGTCAGGCGGCAACGGGTAACGAAGCGCTCGGCATGGTGTTTGATGCCAAACCCTACGCGCTGGTCTACGCGCCGTGGAACGGCACACTCGGTTATGCCGGACCTGTGAACAGCTTTGGCCTTGTTGCGGTCATTGATATTGGCGAAGACTATCAAATCGTCCTTGCGGGTCTGTCAGACCTGATCCGCAAAAAAGGCGACGCGGTACAACGGGGTGAACCAATCGGCACTTTGACAGGGCCGATCTCCGAAAGTGAAGAATTCCTTGCGGATGAAGCGGCGCTTTCTGCCAATGCGGTGGCTTCGCTCTATTTGCAGATGAGATTACGTGGTAAACCAATAGATCCCGGCGAATGGTTTGGTCCATCCGGGGGACAGATGATCCGAAAGGTGGATGCACAATGAACAAGACAATGGTTGCGGCGCTGTTTGGCGCGGCAGCGGGTATCGCGATTACGGCACAATACGGAACTCCGCGATTGGCTTCCGAAGCTCATGCTGCGTCTACCTACGAGTATCTGGACCTTTTCGGCGATGTCTTCGAGCGCACCCGGTCGGCTTATGTCGAGACGGTTGACGAGAAAGATCTGATCGAAGCGGCCATCAACGGGATGCTCACTTCGCTAGATCCGCATTCCAGCTATATGGCGCCTGAAAGCTTCACGGATATGCAGACCGACACCAAAGGTGAATTTGGTGGTCTCGGCATTGAAGTGACGATGGAAGAGGGCTTCGTCAAAGTTGTCTCTCCCATTGATGATACCCCCGCTGCCAAGGCGAATCTCAAACCGAACGATTTCATCACCCATATCGACGGCGAGTCGGTGTTGGGGATGACCATCGGCGAGGCGGTTGATCTGATGCGCGGCCCGGTTAACACCGACATCGAACTCACCATCGCCCGCGAGGGTGCGGAGGAGCCGATTGAAGTCAAGCTGACACGCGCGATCATCGAGATCAAAGCGGTCAAGCACAAGATCGAGGGCACTGTCGGCATCCTGCGCGTCTCTAAATTCTCCGAGAAAACCTTCCAGAACCTCGCGGAATCAATGGCTGAGATCAAAACGGAGATCGGTGCGGATAAGGTCACAGGCTATGTGATCGACCTGCGTAACAACCCCGGCGGTCTGTTGACCCAAGCGGTTGCCGTCTCTGACGCCTTCCTCGACCGGGGCGAAATCGTCTCGACGCGCGGACGCGATCAGCAAAATGCTGACCGTTACAACGCCCAGAAGGGCGACCTCGCGGATGGCAAGCCTGTCGTCGTGCTGGTCAATGGCGGCTCCGCCTCGGCTTCCGAGATCGTCGCGGGCGCGCTGCAAGACCACCGTCGCGGCATCGTCGTCGGCGAGAAAACCTTCGGCAAAGGCTCGGTCCAAACGATCATGCCCCTCGCTTCCAAAGGCGCGATCCGTCTGACCACAGCCCGCTACTACACCCCTTCAGGCCGCTCCATCCAAGCCTTGGGGATCGAGCCGGACATCGTTGTCGAACAGGTTGAGCTGGATGACGCCGAAAAAGGCACATCACGCCGCAACTACTCCGAAGCGCAAATGCGTGGCAGCCTCTCAAACGACTCGCTCAGCGAAGCGGAGAAAGAGCAGCGTAAAAAGGAAGTTGAGGCCCATAACCGCCGCAACGAGCTGCGCGATGAGGATTACCAACTCGCCTACGCCCTCGACCTGATGCAGGGTCTTTCGGTCTACGCCGGATTTGCCGCAGAGCAATAAATCCGCCGCATCCTCTTTAAAACGCCCGCCCCGCGCGGGCGTTTTTTTTGTGTGAAACGGATTCATAAGGTTAATCCGCTACCATCCGACTCTGGAATAAAGCGATTTCAAGAAAGACCGACAGGCTTTTCAAAAACGCTGTAAGCGGAGTTTCGCACGGTGATTTTCAAACAACGCCCCTATACGCTAAAAACACACCGCTCGCGGTTCCGCCCGGTTCACGCCGCCCTGATCGGTCTGAGCATCACGGCCATCGCAATTCCGCTGGCAAGCAACTGGAATGCGAGCGGCACAAGCGTTTACGACGCCGTCGCCGAAGCCGGATTCGTCGCCAGCGAGCGCCCCTTTGATCGCCTGCTCAGCGGCAAAGCCCTCGGCGGCCGCCGCCTGACCGACCCGGCACAGATCATCCGAGTCACCACACAGGAACCCGCTTTCCCCACCGCAGCAGAGGCTCAACCGCCCGTCCCGGAAGCGGAACTGCCCGTTGCGGCGCTTCCCCTTCAAACACCCGTTGCCGCACCATCCTCTCCTGATGAACGCGACATCGCCGCCGCCGATGCCTTGGCGATGCCTTTTCCGCGCCCGAAACCGGTTCGTGTGGCAAGCAACGCAAGCGGACGCGCGATCACATCCATGACACTGCCGCCGCTGGAACCCATCAAAATCGCCGTGCCGAAGGACTCCATCGCCCTCAACCTGCCCGAAAGCGCCCCGGCCTCCGATGAAACTCCGCGCCTTAAAGTCGCGGCGATAGCCCCGAAAACACCGTCCGCGTCCGGCCCCCGAATCGCCATCGTACTCGCGGCTGCCGGACTGAACCCCGGCGCAACACGCGCGGCTATCAGCCGGCTACCCGGCACAGTCACTTTGGCCTTCGCACCGATCGGCGAGCAAACGCCCGCTTTATCGAAACAGGCCGTCGCCGACGGGCATCTCGTGCTCGCCGAAATACCGATGGAGCCGATGAACGCACTGCGCGACCCCGGCGAACCCCTCACCCTGCGCGTCAGCAACACCGAACAGGAAAATGTCCAACGCCTGCGCAACGCCATCGCCCGCGTATCGGGTGCGAAAGGCGTTTCAAGCTATCTCGGCGCACGGTTCAGCCGCTCCATTGACGCGGCAAGCCCGGTACTGGCCGCCATCAAAGGCAGCGGCAACTTTCTGTTCGAGAACCAACCCGGACATCAAAGCCAGCTCAGAAGCATCGCGCATCAGAAATCCCTGCCCTATGCCGCCGGGAACACCGTCATCGACATCAACCGAAACCAAATCGCTGAAACCCTCATCACCCTGGAAGCGAGAGCAAAAAGTGACGGAATCGCCATAGGAGTAGGGGCAACCCATATAAGCACCGTTGATGCACTTGCTTTATGGATGAAATCAGCAGAGTCTCGCGGCATAACATTCGTCCCCGTGGCAGAAGTCGCGGAGAAAATCTAAAGGCTGATATGATGACGCGCGCCCCGCTTGACGCCGCCGCTTTGGCAAAACTTCCCTATCGCCCCGGTGCCGGGATCGTGCTTCTCAATCAGGATCGCAAGATTTTTGCCGGACGGCGGATCGACAACGCCGCCGACGCCTGGCAAATGCCGCAAGGTGGCATTGATTACGGCGAACTGCCGGAAGAAGCCGCCCTGCGCGAACTGACCGAGGAAACGGGCGTTCACCGCGACAAAGCCATCATCGAACGTCAGACCAAGGAATGGCTGCGTTATGAATTGCCCAAAGATTTGCTGGGAAAACTGTGGAAGGGTAAATATCGCGGGCAGGAGCAAATGTGGTTTGCCGCGCGTTTCCTGGGCACAGATGCCGATGTGAACATCGCCACAGCCCATGCCGAATTCTCCGAATGGCGCTGGATGGCGGCTTCCGACCTGATCGAGAAAATCGTGCCTTTCAAGCGTGATCTTTATGAGCAGGTGTTCAATGAATTCGCGGATCTGATCTGACCGCATAAAAAAAGCCCCGACCAAGCGGGGCTTTTTCAGATTTATTCAGCGATTTCAGGACAACCCGGCCATCATCGACTTGATCGAGCCGACACGGCGGTTGGCCTCGGCCAACGCCTCCTTGTCCAATCCCTCAAGCGATGCCTCAGCGGAAGCAAGGGACGCCTCAAACATCTCCGCTTTCGCCTCGCTGCGCAGGGCAGCGAACTCGGCGAGGATCGAGATACTCGAACCCGACACTTCGGCAAAACCGCCGGCGATCAGATATTCGGTCTCAGTCGAGCCGTTGCGCACATGGATAATGCCGGGACGCAAGCTGGTGACGACGGGAACGTGCCCCGGCATCGCCGTAAAATCCCCGTCCGCACCTGGCAGAACAACCGCTTCAGCCTCAAGAGAGGCCAGCTTTTTCTCCGGTGAGACAAGCTCAACCTGCATTGTGTCAGCCATATCGCCTGTCTCCCTTGAAACCGATTAAGCCGAAGCCGCGAGTTTTGCCGCTTTTTCGATTGCCTGATCGATGTCACCAACCATGTAGAAGGCAGCTTCCGGCAGGTGATCGAACTCACCATTTGCAAGGCGCTTGAACCCGTCGATGGTTTTCTCCAGCGACACCAGAACGCCCGGCGAGCCGGTGAAGATCTCGGCCACGTGGAAAGGCTGGCTCAGGAAGCGCTGAATCTTACGCGCGCGGGCCACGGCCAGTTTGTCTTCTTCCGACAGCTCGTCCATGCCGAGAATGGCGATAATATCCTGAAGCGCTTTATAACGCTGAAGAATTTCCTGCACCTGACGGGCAACCGCGTAGTGCTCGTCACCGACAACAGCCGGATCGAGAATACGCGATGTCGAATCGAGCGGATCAACAGCCGGATAAATCCCAAGCTCAGCGATCTGACGGGACAGAACCGTCGTCGCGTCAAGGTGGGCAAAGGTCGTTGCCGGTGCGGGGTCGGTCAAGTCATCGGCAGGGACGTAAACGGCCTGCACGGACGTGATCGAACCGTTTTTCGTGGTCGTAATACGCTCCTGCATCGCGCCCATGTCGGTCGCCAGCGTCGGCTGATAGCCCACAGCGGAAGGAATACGGCCCAGAAGTGCGGACACCTCGGAACCCGCTTGCGAGAAGCGGAAAATGTTATCGACGAAGAACAGAACGTCTGTCCCTGAAGCGTCACGGAATTCCTCGGCCACCGTCAGACCCGTCAGCGCAACACGCGCACGCGCACCGGGAGGCTCGTTCATCTGGCCGTAAACCAGCGCCACTTTCGATTCCGGCAGGTTGTCAGGAACAATAACGTTAGACTCGATCATCTCGTGATACAGGTCGTTCCCTTCGCGGGTACGCTCACCAACACCAGCGAACACGGAGTAACCGCCGTGGCCTTTGGCGATGTTGTTAATCAGCTCCATAATCAGAACGGTCTTGCCCACGCCCGCGCCGCCGAACAGGCCGATTTTACCGCCTTTGGCGTATGGTGCGAGCAGGTCAACAAC
>CALDZQ010000063.1 GCA_937944035.1 uncultured Neomegalonema sp.
CCTGATCCCCTTCAACCCGTGGCCGGGCGCGCCGTATGAACGCTCGGAATGGGACCGGATCGAAGCGTTTTCCGACATCATCCACCGCGCCGGCTACGCCTCCCCCATCCGCACCCCGCGCGGCGAAGACATCATGGCGGCCTGTGGCCAGCTGAAAAGCGAGAGCGAGCGGGTGAAGAAGGTAAGGGTGAAGGCGGAGGCTTGATCGAAGGGCTTACTCGTGATTCAATAATGTTATGGATGGATCCCCACAAGATATACCTGCTGTGTTGAAAGGCGTCGGTGTCGGAGTATACTCCGCGACTGACGCACAACGCTTGCTTGGGATTCCGGCGGCAAGCATTCGTAGGTGGATTCGGGGGACGGCAGGTCGCGATCCGTTATGGAAGTCGCAGCACGATGATTGGCACGGACCACTGCTGATCGGCTTTCGTGATTTGATTGAGGCACGGATCGTTCACGAGTTACGCAAGCGCGGTTTCTCAGGGCAGGAACTGCGTGGAGCAATCGACTATGCACGTCAACAAATTGGAGACGAACGTCCGTTTTCAACCAAACTCTTTAAAACGGCAGGCAACGATATTCTGCTTGATATGCCTGAGGGTACGCTGACCGTTTCGCGCAAAAATCGCGGCCAATCGGTTTTTCGCGAAGCCATTGCGCCGATTTTGAAGCCGATTGAATACGGTGACAACGCGGCAGAGGCGCTATGGCTTCATCCAACAAAGCGCAATATTATACTTGATCCCGCGAGATCATTTGGTGCGCCAATCCTGAATGAGTGTTCTATTTCCACAGACGTTATTGCTAAAAGTGTTGCTGCGGAGGGTTCCGAGACGGTCACCGCCCGGTACTTTGAAATTCCGGTTCGACTGGTCCGGGAGGCCGTGAAGTTCGAAGAAAAATTGGCGGCATGAAGGCATTTTTTGATCACAATATCGAACCGTTCGTCGCACGTGCCTTACACACCGCTGTCTCACCGCGTGGAGACGAAGTCCATGCTCTGGTAGACAAATTCCCAAAACAGACTACCGACGTGGATTGGCTCTCCGCCATTGGTTCAGAAGGTGGGTGGGTCGTTTTTACTTTTGACCAGCGCATCCTCAGGAATCCGGTCGAGAGAAACGCTTTTTACGATGCCGGCCTGACTGCCTTTTTCCTGAAGCCTGCGGTGCAAAAACAAAATGCCCTGCACCGCATGGCCACTATTCTGTGGCACTGGGATAAAATATCCACCTTCACCTCAATGCAGGAACGCGGTGCGTATTGGTTGCCGCAAAACAAGACATCAAAGTTTGTACAAGTCAGGATTTGACGTGTTTCGTCATTTCGGTGAACGCGAAATTTTTTTCATACCAGTTGCTTAGCCATATTCCCGCTTCGCGGGAATGATAACAACGGCCTTAAATACTGACCGTTACCATTTTTCCCTTCCCCGCACTCCGATGCGGAGTCTTTCTCAGCGAAGCACGCTCGCCCACCAGACCCGCATCGGAGTGCGGGGCAGGGAATTTTTTTAGAGCGCTATCAAGGGCAATGGGTTCATTGCCCGACTCGGAAAACGCGCCAAAACAAGAAGTTAGACTATCCGGAATGATCCTTATATCGTTCAGGATGGTCTAAGAGTCAGCACCAAAGGCCGTTAAGCGATTTCAAGCAAGGTGGAAACACTTTGCGACACGGAAATCGCGCAGAAACAAAAGATTGCAGCGTTGTGCGTGATTCAGGAATTACGCACAACGCTGTAGTATAAACCTACACAATCAGAACCGCCCTGAAATCATTCACATTCGTCAAAGTCGGTCCGGTGATAATCTGATCGCCCAGCGCCTCGAAAAAGCTGTGCGCATCATTCGTGGCGAGCATCGCATTCGCATCCAAACCCGCCGCAGCCGCCCGTGCCAGCGTATCCGGCGTAATCAGCGCCCCGGCGATTTCTTCCGCCCCGTCCACACCATCCGTGTCTCCCGCAATCGCTGAAATATCCGCCGCGCCGTTCAGTGCCAAGGCCAGCCCCAGCATGAACTCAACATTGCGCCCGCCGCGTCCGCTGCCCCGCACAGTCACAGTCGTCTCCCCACCGGAGATCAGCGCGCACGGGGCCGTGAAAGGTTGGCCGTGACGGCGGATTTGCGCGGCGATCCCGGCATGGACCTTCGCAACATCACGCGCCTCCCCCTCAATCGCATCGCCGATGATGAGCGGGGTGACGCCCGCCTGCATCGCCATCGCCGCCGCCGCCTCCAGTGAGAGCTGCGGGGCCGCAATCACACGGTTCTCGACCCGCCGGAACAGGGCGTCGGCAGGATGAGGCGGCTGCGCACCGCCCGAAAGCTGGGCTTGCACGGAGGGCGGCATGTCGATCCCGTAGCGCTCCAACAAGGCGCGGGCATCGGCCGCCGTGGTGGTTGTCCCAACCGTCGGGCCGGAGGCAATCACCCCCGGCTCGTCGCCCGGCACGTCCGAAATCATCAGCGCGAGCACTTTCGCCGGATACGCCGCTGCCGCCAGCCCGCCGCCTTTGACCCGCGACAGGTGCTTGCGCACGGTGTTCATCTCCCCGATCGCCGCGCCGCATTTCAGCAGCGCCTGATTGACGGCCATCTTCTCGGCCAGCGTGATCTCCCCCGCCGGAGCGGTCAGCAGGGCAGACCCGCCCCCCGAAATCAATGCCAGCACCGTGTCATCTTCGGTCAAGCCGCTGACAGCTTTCAGAATTTCCTGCGTCGCATCGGCCCCCGCCTGATCAGGCACGGGGTGCGAGGCTTCGATGATGCGGATGCGCGCGCACGGGGCGGCATGGCCATAGCGGGTGACGACCACACCTTCCAGCGGGCCGTCCCAGTGCCGCTCAACCGCTTGCGCCATGCGGGCCGATGCCTTACCCGCCCCGACCACCACCAGCCGCCCCTTGACCGATTTGGGCAGGTGATCGGGCACACACAGCATCGGATCAGCCGCCGCCACAGCCGCCTGAAACATCGATAAAAGCAACTCGCGGGGCGCAATGTTCATTTTTCTCTCGGATTCTTGTCCAGCTTGTTTATCTGTAGCCGCAGAATTCAACGGAGAAAACAAAATGTCTGACTCGCCCATGTTCGAAACCCGCCCGATCCTGACTCACGACGCCGTGCTGGCCATGCTCCAGAACGGGGCTGCCAAGGCGACCGAGATCGGCCAGCCGCAATGTCTGGTCGTGGTCGATGCCTCCGGCGAGGTCATGGGCAGCTTGCGCATGACAGGCGCGAAATACCTCAGCCTCCGCAGCGCCCGCGCCAAGGCCCGCACCTCCGCCGCCACGGGCGGTGCAACGGGCGGAATGCCTGACGACTTCGCCGCAAAACTGGCCGCAGCCACCGGCAACGCGGTCACAAACCTGCCCGGCGGAATGCCCGTAAAACTGCAAGGCCAAGTCGCGGGCGCGGTCGGCGTCGGCTCCGGCACAGGCGACCAGGACATCGCCGTAGCCGAAGCCATGCTCAGCGCGATTGGTGCAGACAGCTTGGCTTGATTGAGGCGGGGCGGGAGCGTAGGGCGCTCCCGCCAGCCGACACATCGTAATTTCATGACAATGCTATGGCCAATGACCTCAAGCAGACAGGAAAATTTCTCAGCCTAATCTTGCGGCGCGACCCGGCAAAGATCGGCCTCACCCTTGATGCGAACGGTTGGGCATCCGTGGATGATCTGTTGACGAAAGTCCCTCCCGAATTCGGACTGACCCGCGAACGGCTGGCCGAACTCGTCGAAAAAAACGAGAAAAAGCGCTACGTTTTTTCTGACGATGGTACGCGCATACGCGCTAATCAAGGGCATTCGACACAAGTTGACTTGGGTCTCGCCCCGGCACAGCCCGCTTCAGTCCTCAGGTTCCGCGATGTCCCGGATGCCAAGATTTGCGCGTTTTATTTTAACGCCATCCGGAAGTCCCGGGCGAAAAGCGGCCACAAGCGCGATAACATCATCAAGAAAAGCGATATAAAGAAAATAGGCTTCAAATCCTTTTTCCTGAACAGGCATTTTTCTAATGTTTCTCGGCAACCGTTCGTCCGCTCTCACCGGGACAAGATTATCTGACATTTCAAAGAATGTTCTTGGAGCCGCAAAAAAATAATCAGCGGCTTTTGCGGGATTATCAGCAAAAATAAAGTCGGCTATTTCTTCAATATCCGCCTGAGCATTCGGCGTGATTATTTTCTTTATGGCCATCAGGAACGGCTGAATTTTCTTTCAAGTCCGGCCATAAATTCAGCAGAATGAACTTTCCATTCTTCAAGCGTCTTGCCTTCGCCGTTTTCCGCTTGTTTCAGGCCGTCCAGCACTCTCCGGCGGCGGCGTTCGGATTCCATTTCCATCTGTACGGCGAGGTCTTGCACGGCATCGACGAAAATCTGTTTGTCTTCAGCCGGAAGCGTTGCGCTTAATTCTTCAAGTGTTTGTCTCATCGTAACAGTATAGAACAAGCCAGATTAACGGTCAAAGAATCAGTCGTACCGATCAAACAATACCGCCCTGAAACGCCGCCCTGCCTTTCCCCCCTTGGAATACACGCCCTCTCCGGCTACGCATAACCAACCAAGCACCCGGCCAGAGACCCTCCTATGTCCACCACCCTCTTCCTGATCCAGCTTTTGAACGGCGTGCAGCTGGGCCTCTTGCTGTTCCTGATCTCTGCCGGGCTGACGCTGGTGTTCGGGGTGATGGGTTTTATAAATCTGGCCCACGGCGTCCAGTACATGATCGGCGCGTATCTGCTGGTCGCGTTTTACAGCGTCACGGGGCATTTCATGGCCGCGATGCTGCTGGCGATGCTTGCCGCGCTGGTGATCGGGCTTCTGCTGGAGGTGTTCATTTTCCGCCACCTCTATGACCGCGACCATCTCGATCAAGTCCTCGTCACCTTCGGCATCATCATCTTCCTCAATCAACTCGTCAAAGTCATCTGGGGCGCGACCCCGCTGACCCTCGATCCGCCGGAATTCCTCTCCGGCTCGTTCCAACTGGTCGAGGGGTTGATGTACCCGACCTACCGCGTCGCGATCATCGTCGCGGGGCTGGCTGTCGCGCTGCTGCTCTGGCTGCTGGTCACGCGCACAAAGCTGGGGATGCTGGTGCGGGCGGGGTCCACGAATGCCGAGATGGTCTCGGCGCTGGGCGTCAATATCCACCGCCTCTTCATGGTCGTCTTCGGCTTCGGCGCGATGCTCGCGGGCTTCGCTGGAGCCTTAGCCGCACCCATATTCTCCGCCGAGCCGGGCATGGGTGATGACCTGCTGATCGTCGCTTTCGTCGTGATTATCATCGGCGGCATCGGCTCGATCCGGGGCGCGTTCATCGCAGCGATCCTCGTCGGGCTGGTCGATACGCTGGGCCGCTCGATGGTCACGGACATTCTCAAGCTGTTCATGGACGCCTCCGCCGCCAACCAGATCGGCCCGGCCCTCGCCTCGATGGCGATCTACGTGCTGATGGCCGCCGTCCTTTTCTTCAAGCCCACGGGCCTCTTTCCTGCAAGAGCAAGCCGATGAGGGGCGCAAACCTCGCCGCGCTGGTGATCTTCGCCCTGCTGGCCGCGACCCCGTGGCTGGCGGAGTTTTGGGGCGGCTCGTACCTCATCTCGCTGGTGATGAAAGCCATGATCCTCGGCATTGCCGCGCTGTCGCTCGACCTGTTGATCGGCCACGCGGGCATGGTCAGCTTCGGCCACGCCGCCTTTGTCGGCATCGGCGCATACACGACCGGAATTATGATTACCGAGGGCGCGCCCGACCTGTCCGCCATCCTCCCCGTCACCATCGCTATCGCCACAGCCTTCGCGCTGGTCACGGGCGCGATCAGCCTGCGCACGTCAGGCGTCTATTTCATCATGATAACCTTGGCCTTCGGACAGATGGTCTTCTTCACCATGAGTTCGCTGTCCGACTACGGCGGCGATGACGGCCTGACCCTGTGGGAGCGTGCGGACGCCTTCGGCACGGGGCTGTTCGACAGCGACACGGGCCTGTTCTACACCATCCTCGCCACGCTGATCGTCGTGACCCTCCTGCTCCGCCGCATCGTCGGCTCGCGCTTCGGGCGGGTGCTGCGCGCGGCAAAGCAAAACCCCACGCGCGTCGAATCGATGGGCTACAGCGTCTTCGCCTACCGCCTGACCGCCTACGTCATCGCCGGAATCATCGCCGCATTGGCAGGCGTGCTCTTCGCCAATCAATCCGAGTTCATCAGCCCCGCCACCGCCGCGTGGCAGCGGTCGGGCGATCTTATCATCATGGTCGTCCTCGGCGGCATGGGCCTGCGCCACGGCGCATTATTCGGCGCGCTGGCCATCGTGTTGCTGGAGGAAGGGCTGTCCACCCTCACCCACGACTGGCGGCTGATCTTCGGCCCGATGCTCGTGCTGATGGTCCTCTACACCAAAGGCGGCATCGCCGGTTTACTCGAACCACGGAGGGACACCTGATGCTCTCCCTCGTCAATCTCGACAAGCATTTCGGCGCGCTGCACGTCACCGACAATGTCTCGCTCGACCTGCGCCCCGGAGAGTGCCACGCCCTGATCGGCCCGAACGGCGCGGGCAAGACCACCCTGATCCATCAGATCTCCGGCACGCTCCAACCGGACAGCGGCCAAATCCTGTTCAACGGCTCCGACATCACCGCCCTGCCCCCGCACCGTCGCGCGCAAGCGGGATTGGGCCGTACCTTCCAAATCACCTCGATACTGCCTGAGTTTACGGTGCTGGAAAATGTCGCTTTGGCGGTCCAGGCCCGTCGCGGCAGCAGTTTCCGCTTCCTGCGCACCGTCGCAAAAAACCGGCAGATAAACAACCGCGCGCTGGAGTGCCTCGCCCTCTTCACCCTCACCGACCGTGCAGACCGCCCCGCAAGCGCCCTGTCCCACGGCGAAAAGCGCCTCCTCGAACTCGCCATCGCCATTGCCGGGGAACCCGAAGCCCTGCTCCTCGACGAGCCGATGGCGGGCATGGGCAAAGAAGAAAGCGCGACGCTTACCGAAACCCTGCTCACCCTCAAACGCGACTACCCGATCCTGTTGGTCGAGCATGACATGGACGCCGTCTTCGCCCTTGCCGACCGGGTCTCGGTCTTGGTCTACGGCCAGATCGTCGCCACCGGGTCGCCCGATGAAGTCCGCGCCAACCCGCAAGCCCGCGCCGCCTATTTGGGTGACGAAGCATGTTGACCGTCGACACCCTTGAAGCGGGCTATGGCAGCGCGCAAGTCCTGTTCGGCGTCACACTGACCGTCGGCACGGGCGAGGTCGTCACGCTTCTGGGCCGCAACGGCATGGGCAAGACCACAACCTTGCGCGCGATCATGGGCCTGCTGCCGAAAATGGCCGGACACGTCCGCTTTGACGACACAGACCTGACCACCGCCCCGCCCTACCGCATCGCCCAGGCGGGCATCGGCTATGTCCCGGAGGGGCGACAGATATTTCCCACCCTCAGCGTCGAGGAAAATCTGATCGCCACATCCGCAGGCAAGGGGCGGTGGACCCTGCAAAGCGTCTACGCCATGTTCCCCCGCCTCAAAGAACGCCGCACCAATCCCGGCGCGCTGTTATCGGGCGGCGAACAGCAAATGCTCGCCATCGGCCGCGCGCTGATGACCAACCCCAAACTCCTGATCCTCGACGAGGCCACCGAAGGGCTTGCCCCATTGATCCGCGCGGAAATTTGGGCAAGGCTGGCAGAGTTGAAATCGGCGGGCGAGGCGATACTGGTCGTGGACAAAAATATCGACGCACTGACCAAACTGGCCGACCGCCACGTCATGCTCGAAAAGGGCAGCGTCATGTGGACGGGTACATCAGACGATTTGCGCAACGATCCCACCGTGATCGAACGCTACTTGCATTTATAGGGGAGACAGACATGAACGCGGGCATTACCGGAGAGAAGCAGGGGCTGGACGGCATCGTCTGGAACGTGCTGGGCCAGACCTACACGCCGAAAATCGCGACCGAGAATCTGATGCTCTGGTACGCCGAACTCCCTGCCGAAACCTTCGTCCCCCCGCATATCCACGCCGCGCAAGACGAGTGGATCAGCGTGCTGACCGGCCATCTCGAGGTTGATTTCGGGCCTGAGACGCACAAGGCCGGACCCGGCGATGTGATTTTTATGCCCAAAGGTCAACCGCACGGCGTCTTCAATCGCAGCGGCTCAACCGCCACCGCCATGTTCGGCGTCGCCCCGATGCGCGGGCTGTTCAAGCTGTTCAAATCAATACACAATATCGGCGACCCCGGCGAAGTCGTGCGCCTCGCGGCACAGCATGAAATCGAATTCCTGCCACCGCCAACTTGAGCAATAGTATAGAACAGACGGCATAAATTTGACTATTTACTGATGTACTAAGGCGAGCTTAACGCGGTTTTGACAAATATTGCGCATTCTGGTCACGAGTTTAGAGCGTTTTCAAGGGCATTGGGTTCACTGCCCGACTCGGAAAACGCGCAAAGCATTGAGATCGAGCATCCTGAATGATCCTCATATCATTGAGAATGCTCGAGAATTCTAACTCGTAATTGGAGAACGTGCATATGGCTGGGCATAGATGGAATTCAGTTGGTGACGAGTTTTTACGGTATCTTGTCGCCGCATATCAGGTGAACGGTACGCTACACTCGCCAACGCTAATCAGTGCGGCCTCTTCGCTGGCCGGAGAGTTCGCACTGATGGCCAACGAACCGAGCCTGCCGGAGTTCGGCATTGTTCACAGCCCGAAGGTCGCGCACTTCATCCATGATGACGATGTCAAACAGCACACGCTGTGGGGCTATACAACGATGATCGCGCGCGAGGCGTTTCAAGTCGAAGACAGCGCTTTGCCTTCTTATCAGGACGTGCAGGACCAGCTGGGAAGCCAACTCCTCCCCGGTTCTTTCCCCGCTCTCAGCGCGCCGCACCATCTTTCCCCGCGCGACACGCCCATGAATGCCGGCCCCAAGCACCGCAAAGCCATCTATCAAATTGCGGCCCAATCAGGCTCGGACCATAAAGACGCGGCATTCGCGCTGATGACCGCAGCCATGAAAACCGTCGGCGAGCTGCAACAGATCAACACCCGCGATGTGATCGTTCTCGCCCTTGAATCCATGATCGCCGGCTCACGTTTCGTCCCGCTGATCGATGTCGCATTCGACCCCTGTATCAGCCGCGTGACGGATACGATGATGCCGAAAATGCAAGTCAATCCGGCACTTGCCCCGGTTCATCAAATGGATACGAAAGCGGCGGTCGCTGCGGCGCTCTCTTAGACCATCCTGAACGATATAAGGATCATTCCGGATAGTCTAACTTCTTGTTTTGGCGCGTTTTCCGAGTCGAGCAATGAACCCATTGCCCTTGATAACGCTATTAAAAAGAAACCGCGTCACCCAAACCGACATCACCGCCCCGCACCACACGGGCGGTGATCCCGAACAACGCCTCACCCCCGCTTTGCGCCTTCATCGCGGGCATCGGATTATCACCGCGCAAGCCCGTCTCAGGGTCCGCCGCCGTGGCCAGACACCGGCTGATCGGCGCGATCACTTCCAGAACCGCCGCCCCGATGCGCACTTCGCGCCCCGCCCAGCCAAGCTCGGCCCACGGTTCCAGCCCCTCACCATCAATCCACAGATTGCCACGGAAACGGCGCGGATCAAGATCCGCCCCCACCCGCTTCGACAAATCACGCAAGCTTGCCAACGACATAATAGACGGAGCCTGATCGCTGCTGTCAGTCATCGAGACGCCCGCGACCGAGGCAACCGTATACGGCCCCGACCGGATCGTCCCCGCATGATCGCCAGCCCACAGCGCCAGCGCCTCACGCCCGTCCGCATCGCTCAAATCATACACGGCCTCGACCCCGCCATCACTCACACGCAGCCGCTCGCTCACAAGATCAAACGCCACGACGGCGCGGCTCAGGGAAGGGATATGCACGATCCGCAGAAAGTTGTTGCACGGCGTCCATGCCGGATTGGCCGGATCAAACGCGCTGTCCTTATGGGTAATCGCATAGGCCCGATCCCCCGGCATCGCCTGCCCGGCGGTTAGCGTAACCCGCTCCAGCGCCTCCGACCCCAGACTTTTCACCGGATACCGGTACAACGCGGCCAATTTCATCGTCATCTACTCCGGCGGCCAAAGATCTGCGAGCGCGAACGGCGCATCCGCAAACGGGGCCGCCCCGACACTGCCATCCACCTCAAACCGCGCAACCTCCCGCCACGCGCCCGCAACATTCTCATACGCTTCCAGCAAACGATGCGCCGGATCGATCAGCCACAGATGCCCGATCCCCTCCTCCGCATACACTTTCGCCTTGGTATTCCGGTCATGCAGACGGGTAGAGGGCGACAGCACCTC
>CALDZQ010000064.1 GCA_937944035.1 uncultured Neomegalonema sp.
GGTCGCCCCCTCAAACCCGTCGGGATATTCCTCCTCGATAAACGCGGTCGAAATATCGCCGGAGATGAATTTCGGGTGGTTCATCACCGCTTGCAGGAACGGGATGTTATGCCCGATCCCCTCAAGCTCGAACCCGTCCAACGCCGCCCGCATCCCCGCAATCGCCTGCCCGCGCTCCGGCGCCCAGGTACACAGCTTGGCAATCATCGGGTCGTAATACATCGAAATCTCGCCGCCCTCCTCAACGCCCGTGTCATTTCTGACAACCGCATCGGCGCTGGCGGATTCAACAGGCGGGCGATAGCGGGTCAGGCGGCCGATCGAGGGTAAAAAGTTGCGATACGGATCTTCGGCATAAAGGCGGCTTTCCATCGCCCAGCCGTTCAGCTTCACATCGCCCTGTGCAATCTCCAGCTTCTCGCCATAGGCGACGCGGATCATCTGCTCGACCAGATCAACGCCGGTAATCAGCTCCGTCACCGGATGCTCAACCTGCAAGCGCGTGTTCATCTCAAGGAAATAGAAGTTGCGGTCGGGATCAACGATAAACTCCACCGTGCCCGCCGAGCAGTAATCCACCGCTTTCGACAGCGCCACGGCCTGCTCGCCCATCGCCTTGCGGGTTGCCTCGTCCAGAAACGGGGACGGCGCTTCCTCGATGACTTTTTGGTTGCGCCGTTGGATCGAACATTCCCGCTCGCCCAGATAGATGCAGTTACCGTGCTTATCACCCAGCACCTGAATTTCGATATGGCGCGGTTTCTGGACGAATTTCTCGATGAAAATCCGCTCGTCACCAAAAGAAGACCGCGCCTCGGACCGTGACAGCGCAAATCCCTCGCGCGCCTCGTCATCGTTCCACGCGATCCGCATCCCCTTGCCGCCGCCGCCTGCACTGGCCTTAATCATCACCGGATAGCCGACTTTCGTGGCGATCTTCACCGCTTCTTCGGCATCTTCGATCAGGCCCATATGCCCCGGCACGGTCGAGACCCCCGCCTCATCGGCCAGCTTCTTCGAGGTGATCTTGTCCCCCATCGCCTCAATCGCCCCGACGGGCGGCCCGATAAAGGCAACCCCCGCCGCCTCAAGCGCCTCGGCAAACTTGGCGTTCTCGGACAGGAAGCCATAGCCCGGATGCACCGCCTCGGCCCCGGTCTGCTTGATCGCATCGAGGATTTTGTCCATCACCAGATAGCTCTCGGCGGCGACGGCGGGACCGATATTCACGGCTTCATCGGCCATCTGAACATGGGGCGCGTTCGCGTCGGCATCCGAATAGACCGCAACGGTCGAGATACCCATCTTCCGGGCCGTCTTCATCACACGGCAGGCAATCTCACCCCGGTTCGCGATCAAAATCTTCTTGAACATAAACGTATCCCCAAATCCGCTCCGCAACAGCTGTGCAGTGCAACATAAAGCGCGCCGAAACTGTCTAGCGTCAGATGGATGATCTTTGCAAGATTTGACATCACCACGCCAGCGCCCGCTCCCGTTTTGGGTTATTGCCAGCGTGGCAGGGCGCAGATACGCTCCGTCGCGAATGCCGTTGGAGAACGCTATGAAAATCACCGCAATCTCAGCCTATCAAGTCGATCTGCCCATGAAAGAGGGCGCGTACAGCTGGGGCGGCCAGTCCTTCGCCGCCTTCGATACCACCGTGGTGATCGTCGAGACCGATGCGGGCATTACAGGCGTCGGCGAAAGCTGCCCCCTCGGCCCCGCCTACCTGCCCGCATATGCTCAGGGCGTGCGCTCCGGCATCGAGACCTTGGCCCCCGCGCTGCTCGGCGCAGACCCGCGACAGACCGATGCGATATATGCGCTGATGGACCGCAACCTGCGCGGCCACCCTTACATCAAGTCCGCCTTCGACATGGCGTTCTGGGACATCCTCGGCAAATCGGTCGAATTGCCCTGCTACATGCTCCTCGGCGGCCTCCTCAACCCGCGCGTCAAGCTGTTCAAAGTCCTCTCCCGCCAAGACCCCGACGCGATGGTCAAGCGCCTCGGCGAATATCAGGCGCAAGGCTTCAACAAATACCAGATCAAAGTCGGCGATAACGCGGACACAGACATCGAGCGGATCGAGGCCATCCTCGCCGCCCGCGCGCCCGGCAACATCTTCGCCGCCGACGCCAACACAACGTGGAAAATGCACGAGGCGATGCGCGTGGCGGGCGCGACCAAAGGCATGGACTACTACCTCGAACAGCCCTGCCTGACCTACGAGGAATGCCTCTCGATCCGCAAACACGCGACCCAGCCGATGATCCTCGACGAGTGCATGGACAGCATCGACATGCTGATAAGGGGCCGCAATGACAGCGCGATGGATCAGGTCAACCTCAAGATCAACCGCCTCGGCGGCCTCACCAAAGCCCGCCAGTTCCGCGACCTCTGCGTCTCGTTCGGCATCTACATGACCATTGAGGACGCATGGGGCGGAGAGATCGCCACCGCCGCCATCGCCCATCTCGCCCATTCCACCCCCGAAGCGATGCACTCCCAATCCTCGGCCTTTCACGAATACACCGACCTCGTGATCGCCGATGGCGGACCGGAAATCAAAGACGGCACGATGACCGCCTCCCCCGGCGCGGGCCTCGGCGTCACCCCGCGCATGGACGTTCTCGGCGATCCGGTTTTCTCGACGCGGGCAGCAGCATGATAACCCGCCGCACAGCCCTCCTCACCGGCGCGGCAGCGGCCGTGGCCATCCCCCGCATCACCCGCGCGGCGGACGGGTACATGCTGGAACCCCAAAAAGGCATGGCCCGCCTCGCCCCGGACGAGCGCCCGGAGACCGCAATATGGGGCTATAACGGCACGGTCCCCGGCCCTGAGCTGCGCATCCCGCAGGGTGAAACGCTGAACGCGACCCTGCGCAACGGCCTCGCTCAGCCCACGACGATCCACTGGCACGGCATCCGCATCGACAACGCGATGGACGGCGTCACCGCCCTGACCCAAGACCCCGTAAAGCCCGGCGAAACCTTCGATTACAGCTTCACCGCCCCCGATGCCGGAACCTTCTGGTATCACCCGCACAACCGCACATGGGAGCAGATGGCGCGCGGTCTCTATGGCCCGCTCATCGTTGAGGAGGCCGAACCGCCCGCCTATGACCGCGACCTCGTGCTGATGCTCGATGACTGGCGGCTGAATGATGACGCGCAGATCGACGAGGAAAGCTTCGGCTCGCTGCGCGATTGGTCCCACGCCGGACGGCTCGGCAACTGGCCCACCATAAACGGATCGCCACAGCCCGAATATCCCGTCAAACGCAACGAGCGCCTGCGCCTTCGCATCCTCAACACCGCCAATGCCAGCGTCCTCGTGCTGCGCCTCGACGGGATGAGCGCCCATATCGTCGCCTATGACGGGATGCCCGTCCCGCCGCAGCCCTTGGGCGGCACGTTCATCATGGCCCCGGCCCAGCGGATCGACCTGATCGCCGATGTCACGGGCGACGAACCCGCGCTGATGCTGGCGGGCCGCGAGAATTTCCGCGCCTGCTCCTTCCCCGTAAAAGGCGAAGCGCGCAAAGACCCCCTCACCGACCCGCTCGCCCTGCCCCCGAACCCGCTGAACACCGACATCGATGAGAAGGACGCCCTGCGCACGACCCTCACCATCGGCGGCGGCGCAATGGGCGGCATGGCCGAGGCGCGGATCGGCGGTTTCGGCGCGGCCTATCGCGGTGAAGACCCGGTCACGGGCGTCCTCCCCCTGCGCACCCTCGCCCAGGAGCACGATCTGGTCTGGGCGCTCAACGGCGTCGCCGGAATGCCGCTGGAGCCGCTGTTCAAAGCAGCGCGCGGCCAAACCGTGATCGTCAAGCTGGTCAACGAAGGCCGCTGGCCTCACGCGATGCACTTTCACGGCCACCATTTCCGCGAGACCAAACCCGACGCCCCCTGGCGCGACACGATCCTGCTCAACCCGCGCGAGACAAAGGAAGTCGCCTTCGTCGCCGACAATCCGGGCCGCTGGATGCTGCATTGCCACATGCTCGAACACCAGGCGGGCGGCATGGGGACGTGGTTTGAGGTTGCATAGCGGTTGCTTCTGTAATCCCGCACCAAAGTCCCGTAAACAAATCCCATGACGATTTGGGAAATCCTGCGCGAGCGAATCATCGCGTTGGGCGGCGGCGCGCTGCTCGATTTCTTCGCGCCCTCCCGCCCGCCGGAGCGCAGCGAGGGTTTCGCGATGGCCGTCGTGGCGTTGGGCGCGAAAATGGCCAAATCCGATGGCCGCGTCACCAAAGACGAGGTCCGCTCGTTCCGCGAGGTTTTCCAAATCTCCGACGACGATCTCCCAAATGTCGGCCGCCTGTTCGATCTCGCCCGTGAAGACGTGGCCGGCTTCGACCTCTACGCCTCGCGAATCGCCAGAATGTTCAAAGACCGCGAGGACGTGCTCGAAACCCTACTCGACGGCCTGTTCTACATCGCCCGCGCGGATGGCATCTTACACGAAAACGAGATGCTGTTCCTGCGCGCGGTCGCTGATATTTTCGGCATCAGCGAGGCGGCGTTTGAACGGATACACCTGCGCAATCTGCCCGACAGCGACATTTCCCCCTACGCCATGCTCGGTGTCACCCCTGACATGACACTCCCCGAAATCCGGCAGGTTTGGAAAAAACTCGCCGCGCATCTGCACCCCGACAGGTTGCAGGGCGAGGGCATCCCGCAAGAAGCCTTGCGCCTGTCCGAACGTCGCCTCGCCGAGATCAACGCCGCGTTCGAGGAGATCAAACGCGCGCGCCAGCCGATCATCCCGTGATTTTCAATCGCCCCCTTTCACGACCCGTTAAGCACGAGCGGCTAAAGATACACCAACAAGACTGAGCGATTTCGCGTGGTACGATGGAGCATCCAATGGCCGACGGCGCAGACACATCCAGCAGGCTTTCCAAACTTGCGCGGTTGAAAAACCTCAAAAGCGGCCTGAACGCCAGCGAGAGCACGCCCAAGGCTGATGCTACACCGCCGCCCGTCACGGCCGAAAAAGACAGCGAAAGCCTGAGCGCGTATTTCGAGGCGCTGGGGATCGTCCCGGATGGCGGCCAGCCTGCCGCACCGGAATCGAAACTCGCCAAATCCGCCCCAAAAGCCGAAGGGCGGGAAGTCGGGGCAAGCGACATCTGGCAAGATCCGGTGCGCAATGACGATGCCTATATCACCTCCTTCCAGGGCGATGCGGGCGCGGGCGGCGATACGGACGAAGACTTATCACTCGATTCGATTATCGGCGATTTCGCCGGAGAAGAGGAAGCGCCGTCAGCGCCGGAAACGGCGGATGTGCCTCCCGCAGCCGACGCCGACGCCGAACCGCAACTCGAAGCGCTGCCGGATTTCGATGCGGAGATGGCGCAAGCGGCGGAAGATACCGACCCGGCCGCAGAGCCGGTGGCCGGGGCCGCCCCCACAGAATTCGACATGCCCGTCGACATCGAAGCCTTTGAGGCCGAAACCGCCCCGGCAAGCATCGATCTGCCGGAACCTGAGATCACCGACGCCGATATTCCGCCGCTCGACGCATCGGAAGAACCCGTCGCCGCTGCCCCTGTTAAAGAGAACGGCACGGCCAAGCCGCTGACCATCACCTTCGATGAAGGCCGCGCAACCCTGCTGCATCACGTTTCAAAGCAGATGAGTTGCAGCATTGATGATGTCGTCGTCACCGCAATCGACTGGTATCTTGACGCCCTGTTCGGCGAAGATGACCCTGATCTCAAGGCCGAAGCCGACGGGTCAGCCTGATCCCACGCCAACAGGGCCGCCCGAATTCGGGGCGGGTCACAAAAACCCGATTACAACCCTGACGGGTCCGGCGGCGCGCGCGTGTAATTCGTGTACAGAGCAAGTGCGTGGCAATCGCTGAGAAGCTGATCCACCGGATGCTTATGCCGCGCCCGGTGTCCGGGTGGGCGACCCGGCCGTAACGCCCGCGTTCGCGGCGATTTCAACATCCCCGCATCCCGCCTCGCCTGCCACCGCGCCAGCCGCAGCGCCTGTTTCGGCAAGCTGTCCAGCGCCCGTCGCGCCGCCATCAACCGCCCGCACAACCGCGTCGCATCGACCGGATCATCCGGCAACGGCACGGACGGCGTTTCTCTCACCGGATCAAACCCGTCGAAAAAGCTGATACGCGGCCCTTGGCCTTTGGGCACGGGTGGCTTGGCAAAGCCAACCTTTTGTAAAGGCTCGATAATCGCAAAGCCATATGCGCGCACACCATGCCCGCGCGCGCCTCTGATCTTCGCCGGACCAACGCGCTCCACCGGAGACGCAGGCGGCGCAACACGCAGATCGCGCGCCTCGATAACAATCAGCCGCCTCAGCGCCGATTCGGCAGGCCGCAATACCCGCAGCACCGCGCTATGGATATGCCGGGGCAAAACCGCGACAGCCGCACCGTTCACGACACCCGCCATGCTGAACAACAGCGCCAGAACGCGCAGCAAAGCTTCGCGATTGCGCTCCCTCGCCAATGCCCAGTCTATCACCTTAACGTTCCCATGAATCATACATAACTAGAACATAGTGTAGATACAAAGTCTACAGGTCAAGACATTATTGACTTCACGGCCACTGTGTTAAACGGTAACGCTCCGGAAAAGGGAAAAAACATGCATCCGAATCAGGCGTTCCGCAAACCGCAAGAACGTCAAAACATCGCCTTCGCCCGCGCGCGCAGCTTTGGAACCCTCGCGATCAACGCCGATAACGGCCCGTTGCTCAGCCATATCCCGTTTCAGCTCTCCGCAGACGGAACCTATATCGAGGTCCACCTGATCCGGTCCAATCCGATCCTCAAAAATCTTGAGCACCCGCAGCGCGCGGTCATCAGCGTCATGGGCGGCGACGCCTATATCTCGCCCGACTGGTACGGCATCGACGATCAGGTTCCCACTTGGAACTACATCGCCGTTCACCTGCGCGGGCGGCTGGAACGGCTCGATCAGGCCGAACTGCACGGCGTATTAGAGCGCCTTTCGGCGGGTATGGAAGACCGCATCACCGGCAAAGCGCCGTGGAAAATCGACAAGATGGACCCTGAAATCTACCAGAAGATGCTGCGCCAGATCGTCCCTGTCGCCATGCATATCGATGAGATCCAAGGCACGTGGAAGCTCTCGCAAAACAAGCCCGACGCCGTCCGCCACCGCGCCGTCGCGGGCGTTCGCGATACAAGCATGGGCCAAGCCACAGGCGAACTCGCCACCTTTATGGAAGAATGCGAGGGCGATTAATCCGCCCCCAAAACCCGCAGCTCCGGCGCATTCTCCGCCTCCACCGCATAAACCCGCAGCCGCTCGGCCCCGTCGCCATCGCGCAGCACCACGACGATGCGCGACGGCTGGCTCTGGTCCACGCTCACCACGCTCAGCCCCGGCTCGATCCGCACCTCCGAGAACGGCAAGCCCTCCGGCCCCCGTTCCCCGACAATCCCGTAGACCAGCGCCCCCGCGATCACCGAAATCCCCGCGATCATCGTTCCCATCAACACCGTCACCAGCCGCCGCAACAGGCGCAGGTTGGCCGGCTCAGGAATTTCATCATCATCATCGCGCAACCCCGCGCTTTGGTGTACATCCCGCTGCATGACAGACACATCTCTCCCCGACGCCGATCCGACAGGCGAACCGCTCACCCTGACTCTGCCGGACGATAGCGGGTCCGCGCGGCTGGACAAAGCCCTCGCTGCACTGACAGAGGAACACAGCATCAGCCGCTCGCGCCTGCGCGCCCTGATCGAGGGCGGCGACGTAAGGCTGCCCGACGGCACGCCCCTCACCAACCCCTCGCAAAAGGTCAGGGGCGGCGAGACCGTGCAGATCATCGTCCCCCCGCCCCTGCCCGCAACCCCCGAAGCCGAAGCCATCCCGCTGGAGGTGATTTTCGAGGACGAACACCTGATCGTCATCAACAAGCCCGTCGGCATGGTCGTCCACCCTGCCCCCGGCGCATGGAGCGGCACGCTGGTCAACGCCCTGCTCCACCATTGCGCCGACAGCCTTTCCGGCATCGGCGGTGAGAAGCGCCCCGGCATCGTCCACCGCATCGATAAAGACACCAGCGGACTTCTTGTGGTGGCGAAATCAGATCAGGCCCATAACGGCCTCGCCGTCCAGTTCGCCGCCCACGACCTCGAACGCGAATACAAAGCGCTCGCCTGGGGAACCCCCAGCAGCGCGAACGCCCGCCTCGCGGGCCTGCCTTCGGTCAGTTTCGAGCCGGGCTGGGTCCGCATCGAAACCACCATCGGCCGCTCCCGCAGCGACCGTAAGAAGATGGCCGTCAATATCAAAGACGGCCGCCGCGCCGTCACCCGCTTCACCGTTGAAGAACAACTCGGCCCGCTCACGCAGATTTCCTGCCGCCTTGAGACAGGCCGCACCCACCAGATCCGCGTCCACCTCGCCCATGTCGGTCATCCGCTGGTCGGCGACAAGACCTATGGCCGCTCC
>CALDZQ010000065.1 GCA_937944035.1 uncultured Neomegalonema sp.
TATCTATAGGGACGTGACGCCTCAGGAGGGCGTTGCGGAGGCGGTTTGGGTCAATCCTGCCGCCCCGCATGTCGGCCCGCTTGCACCGCTGACAGAAGAGACGATACTGCCGCGTATCGTTGATGCGATGGGCGGGTGAGATTTGCGGAAGTCTGATAGAAACGGGCCGTGGTGAGATCGTGAGCGCCCCGCTTCGGATCAACAACCGCGATGCACGGCGGGTTTGGCTGCACTTGCAGGGAATGAGCAAACCGCCTACCGGAGCGTTAACGCAGGCCGGGCTTGCCGGGACCGTTGAGCGGTTGGGGATGGTGCAGCTTGATCCGTTGCGGGTAATTGCGCGGGCGCATGACCATATTTTGTGGAGCCGGAACGCGAATTACCGCCCCGCCATGCTGGAGCGGTTGCTGGCGACGGATCGGCTGGTATTCGAGCATTTCACACATGATGCAGCCGTGTTGCCGATGTCGATTTATCCGATGTGGCATCGGCGCAAGGCGCAGTTGGCGGCGGCATCGAAACGGGGGGCTTGGGCCAAACATCTGCCGCCCGCTGAGGAGCGGGAGCGGATTAAGGCGCGTATCGCTAAGGAAGGACCGCTGAGTTCGCGGGATTTTGAGGCGGTGAAGCGGGAAAAGACGGTTTGGATGCCCCAACCGCACCGGCTGGCGCTGAACCTGATGTGGAATGGCGGGGAGTTGTCCACGTCGCATCGGCAGAATTTCTCGAAGTTTTTTGATCTGACGGAGCGGGTTATTCCGGCGGCGGCCCGGGCGAGCGTGGCGGATGATGCGGTGCAGGTGGATTGGCTGTGCCGGAGCGCGCTGGATCGGCTGGGGTTCGGGACGGCGACGGAAGTGGCGAAATTTTATGATGCCGCCAGCATTGCCGAGGTGAAGGCGCGAGCGGTTGACACGCGCTGGTGGCGGGCCGTTGAGGTTGAGGGGGAGGACGGGGTGTGGTCCCCTGCCCTCGCGCGGCCTGATATTGAGGATGTGCTTGCGGACGCGCCGGAGCCGTCATCGCGGATGCGCATTGTTAATCCGTTCGATCCGATAGCGCGGGACCGGGCGCGGTGTAAGCGGTTGTTCGGGTTCGACTACCGGATCGAGATCTACACCCCTGCCGCCAAGCGGCAATACGGGTATTATGTATATCCGGTGCTGGAGGGGGACCGGTTCGTCGGGCGGATCGAGGCGAAGCTGGACAGCAAGACCGGGGTGCTATCGCTGGATAACGTGTGGCCGGAAGCGGGGGTGCGCTTTGGTGCGGGACGGATGGGTAAGCTGGTGAGTGAGTTGGAGCGGATGGGGCGGTTTAGCGGTGCGGAGGCGTGTGAGGTTGGAGTGGGGTGAGTCGTACCCTGCTCAGGAATTGGGGAAATTTTAGCTGTCGAAGGCGCTGTCATTCTCTGCGAAGGCGGGGGGCAGATGATGACATCTGTTTTACTTGAAAGCCTTACGCAATCGATTTCACCGGCGCAGCGGCGTGCGGGGCGGGATTTTCAGGGTTTCGTCCGGTTTTCTGCGGGCCTCGCGCAGAGCGATGTAGATGCCTGCGCCGCAGATGAGGGAAATGCCGAGCCATGCATAGGCGTCGGGCCATTGGCTCCAGATCAGAACACTCCACAGGACCGAGAGCGGGATGGCGATGTATTCGAAGGGGGCGACGAGGCTGGCCTCGGACATGCGGTAGCCCTGGCTGATGAGATAACCGCCGAACGCGTTGAAAAAACCCAAGGCGCAGATGATGAGCATATCGGTATGCTCCGGCCAGGACCATGCGCGGAGCAGGAACTCCATCGAGGGATCATCGCTGCCCGCAAAGCGGCCATTTCCGGTGAGCAGGCCCATTGCGGCGCTGGAGCTGAGGAACATCACCTGGATGTAGAACGACATCGTTGACGCTTTCTCGGCGAGGCCGAGTTTGCGCGTCATCATCTGCATCGACGAATAGGCGATGGCCGCCAGCAGCGGCAGGAGTGCGGCGGCTTGGAACGTGACGCCGCCGGGGCGGATGATGATGAGCGCTCCGGTCAGGCCGGTGATTACAGCCGCGAAGCGATGGATGCTGAATTTTTCACCCAAAATCGGCACGGCCATGAGGGTGATGATGAGGGGCGAGACGAAGAAGATCGCCACAGCTTCAGAGAATGGCAGGGCCGCCGCGCCCATGAAGAAGAACATGTTGCCGAAGACGATTGCCACGCCGCGCATCAGATGCATCTTCCAGCGCTTTGTCAGCAGGTTCTTGTAGCCGCCCTCCAGCGGGACGAGGATGGCCAGTGATGTGAGCATGGCCACGCAGCTGCGGATAAAGACGAGCTGGTGCAGCGCGTAGCGGTCGCTGAACCATTTGAAGACCATATCCTGAACCGAGAAAATCGTTACCGCGAGCATCACACAAACCATGCCGACCAGCCTTGATGGTATCGCGGGGGGCATCGGCATTATTTGTCCCGTCATTCAATTTGTAAAAACCGACGCTGACCGAGTGGAGGCGGTAATGCAATTACGGATGTTGCGTTTAGAGCTGTGAAAAGTCGCAGATGTGTAATCGAGTGACGATAACTGGACGCGGGGTATTCTTTCTGCGGATAAAAAGATCGGCAACTCATAAAATTGCTGAATGATGGAGCATCGTGATGGATACCGAAACTGAAGGTGCGAAACCCCCGGCACGTCGTTCCCGTGGTGGTGCAGGCGGTGCAGGCGCGCGGCGGGCGGCGAATGCCAAGCCGGCGACGTTCCAGATGCGCCCAATCGAGCGGACAATGCCTGAGTTCGAGGTGTTGGACGAGGCGGGCCTTGACCTGATCGAGCGCAATGCTGAAACGGTGATGGCGGAGATCGGGATCGGGTTTAAAGACTATCCGCGCGCGCTGGAGCTGTTCGAGAAGGCGGGTGCGACGGTCGATCATGCCGAGGAGCGGGTGTATTTTCCGCGTGGCATGGCACGGGAGCTGATTAAGACCGCGCCGAGCGATTTTATTCAACATGCCCGCAATCCTGAGCGGTCGGTGCATATAGGCGGCAAGACGAGCGTGTTTGCGCCGGTCTACGGCCCTCCCTTCGTGTCGGATCTGGACAAGGGACGGCGGTACGCGACGATTGAGGATTTCAACAACTTCGTCAAACTGACCTACATGTCGCCCTATCTACACCATTCGGGCGGCACGATTTGTGAGCCTTGTGACATCGCTGTGAACAAGCGTCACCTCGATATGATCTACGCGCACCTGAAATACACCGACAAGCCGTTCATGGGGTCCGTCACCGCGCCGGAGCGGGCGCAGGACTCGATCAATATGGCGAAGATCGTGATGGGGGACGAGTTCGTCACCAACAACACGGTGATGACGAGCCTGATTAACTGTAACTCGCCCATGACGCTGGACGGGACGATGCTGGGCGCACTGGATGTGTATGCGAGCAATATGCAGGCTTGCATTGTCTCGCCTTTCATTCTCGCGGGAGCGATGTCGCCGACGACGGTGGCCGCTACGCTGACGCAGGTATTGGCGGAAGTGCTGGCGGGGGCGGCGTTTTCGCAGCTGGTGCGACCCGGTGCGCCGATCATCTTCGGGACGTTCGCGGCGAATATCTCGATGCAGACGGGCGCGCCCACATTCGGGACGCCGGAGCCTGCGCTGGTGCTGTATGGTGCGGCGCAGATGGCGCGGCGGTATAACTTGCCGTTCCGGTCGGGCGGTGCGCTGTGCGGGTCTAAATCGGTGGATGCGCAGGCGGCTTACGAGACCAATGCGACGCTTATTCCGGCGCTGATGGGCGGTGTGAACTTTATGCTTCACTCTGCGGGCTGGCTGGAAGGCGGGCTGGTGGCGTCTTACGAGAAGTTTATTCTCGATTGCGATCAGCTGGGGATGCTGCACGCGTTCGCAAAGGGTGTTGACCTGTCCGAGAACGGTCAGGCGATGGATGCGCTGGAGGAAGTTGGCCCCGGCGGGCACTTCCTGGGGTGCGCGCATACGCAAACGAACTTCAAGACCGCGTTCTATCAATCGACAACCACGGATAACGGCTCGTTCGAGCAATGGGAGATCGAAGGCAAGAAAGACAGCGCGCAGCGGGCGAATGCGATCTGGAAAAAGCAGCTTGCGGATTACGTTGCTCCACCGCTGGACCCGGCGATAGATCAGGCATTGCTGGATTATATGGCCGAGCGCAAGGCCGCCGAGAAAGATGCATTCTCATAACGACACTGAGGTCGGGCTGTAACAAGCCCGACTTATATCCCTCAGTCGTTGGCGCATAACTTGAAATGTTATCGTCAATAGACTTTCATTGTCTCTTAACGGGACAGTTAACAGGGATTTAATCATGTTTGTGCGTTTCATAATAGAACGGGTATGCCGCTCACCGAAATTGAAGGCGCGTAACCTGGTGCATATCAGCGCGATTACCATCGCATTTATGGGTGCATCTGCCATAGCGCAGAACACGCTAGAGTTCATTGATCCGCTGGAAGAAACGCGCACGAAGATTGAAAAAACGCAAAGTTCGGCAGACAGTGCCGAACCCAGACAAAAACCCGCACCGCCCGCTGCGTCATCGTCCCAGCAAAACAATACGCCCGCCGCAGCATTGGAGCGATTGGAGGGCGGGGAGAGATCCGCACCGGGGTTTGTTGATAAAACCCGCAAAGCGATGGGCGATGTCGCCGGGCAATTCGGCCTTTCCACCTCAGGTTTGCTTGGCTTTCTGGGGCTGTTATTCGCGGGATTGATTGCCCTTGTGGGATGGACCCTGTTCCGGGGCAAGCGCCGCGTCCCATCTCGCCGCGATGATGCCATTTACGGGAATGGTATAGGCTCTAACCGTCGCCGCCAACTGGGTGAAAAACCGCCCGTTACAGAGGCTAAGCAGGTCGATGATGAAGACGACGGGATATTCGAGGAGTCGATGCCGCAAGGTTTTGACGATATTTACCGCGAAGAAAATGAAGAAATGCCCGCTTTCGGCAAACGCGCTCAAAAAACAGAGCCACCGCAATCGAATGATCCCGGAACCTGGAAAAAACCCAGCCTGGAGCGGCTGAGAAACTCTATCCGCACGGATTGGGCGTCAAGCAAGGCCAAGAAAAAGGCTGATGCGGCCGCTACCGCCGATGCCACCGCCGCCGCTGTTGCTGATGTTGATGCGGAGTGGAATGTCGAGAATGATGATGCGCCGGAAACATCGTTCTTCGATCCGAAAAACGTACCGACCGAAGCCTCGTCACACGATCCGGCTGATATGCCGATGACGGACGTGGCGGATGGATGGGATGACTGGGATAATAACGCAGGGCCGGAAGATGATGTGTGGGGAGAACCTGCACGGGTTACACCGCCACCAGCGGCAAGCGCGACAACAGATAAGCGCAATGATGCTCTGCGTCGTGTGCGTGCGCTGCGCGATTCGCTGAAGGCGTCTTGAACCGTTCACGCGGATCGATAATCTGCCGGTAAGCCCTGAAAACTGCTCCAAAATCAGGGATTTTATCGTAACTTTCGACATTCTGTTCACTTTGGCGTGAGTTTTGCCAGCTACGGTATCGGAAGATATTTACTGCTGGAGCAGACTCGTCATGACAATACGCCTGTCGACTTCACTTTTGGGCCTGATAACGGTCCTCTCGTTTTCCGGCCATGCCGGGGCGACAACCCTGTGTCCGGACAGCTTTGGCGGGCTGTCGGCATGTGGGGGGAACGCATTGGCCCCCGCACCCAGTGATCTGATCGTGGACGGGGTATCATTCCGCACCTACGACGGTACAGGAAACAACATCGACAATCCCACTTGGGGACAGGCTGGCACGGAATTTTTGTCCCGATCCGGCGCAACTGTCTCAGGGACCGATCTGACCAGAGTTGAAAGTCCCGACGCACGCGATATTTCGGAAGCGATCGGATCAAGCGGATATGATGCGCCCACGAGCGAAGGCGGTCTGAGCAGCATGTTCTGGGCATGGGGCCAGTTTGTCGACCATGACATCACATTGACGAAAGCGGATGGCGGCAATGATGCGCTGGAACTGGGCGGCGGCCTCGACAGCGTTACCCGCTCGGACCGTACAGCGGATGGCGAGCTGAGCAACTCGATCACAGCCTATATCGACGGCTCAATGGTTTATGGTTCCAGCGAAGAGGAAGCAACGCAACTGCGCGCAAATGACGGCACAGGCCGTCTTACGTTGGATGCGAATGGCAATCTGCCGCGCAACGAGAGCGGCGAGTTTATGGCCGGCGATGAGCGCGTAAACGAACAACAACAGCTGATCGCAATGCATACCCTGTTCGCGCGTGAGCATAACCGGATTGCCGATACGCTCAACACGGCCAATCCGGATTGGTCCGGTGAGCGTGTGTATCAGGAATCGCGGGCCTTGGTCGGCGCGCAAATTCAGGCGATTACATATAATGAGTGGCTGCCGAAACTGCTGGGCGGTGACGGTGTGGGTGACTACACCGGCTATGACGCAAGCACCAATGCGGGGCTGACAACTGAATTTTCGACCTGCGCCTTCCGGTTTTGCCATTCGATGATCCCCGACGAGCTGGAAAGGCTGGCGGAAAACGGTGATCCCATTGCGCAAGGGCATTTACAGCTGCGCGACGGGTTCTTCTCGCCGGAAGAGTTTATCGAAGCCGGCGGGGCCGATCCGCTGCTGCGTGGTCTGGGTGTGCAAGAGGCGATGGCGGTTGATGCCATCATGTCGGACGAGCTGCGCAACTTTCTGGACGAAGGCGGAGTCGAGGACAGCGATTTGATGGCACGAAACATTGCGCGCGGGCGTGACAATGGATTGGGCGATTACAACATGCTGCGCGCGGCCTATGGCTTGCCGCCGATCACGGATTGGAGCGAGCTGAGTGATGATCCGCTGATGATTGCGGAGTTGAAAACTCTATACGGCGATTCACCTGACGGGTTTGATCCGTTCGTCGGCGCGCTGCTGGAAAAACCGTTGGAAGGCGCGTTGGTTGGTGCATTGAACGCATCGATCATCGGCGATCAATTTGACCGCCTGCGCGATGGCGACCGCTTCTGGTACGAGAATATCTTTGAAGGCGATATGCTTGCGTGGATCAGCGACCGGACGTTGAGTGATATTTTGCTCGAAAACACCGGCATCGAATGGATGCAGGATGATGTGTTTCTTGCGGCAGCGCGCGGTGTTGTAAGTGCGCCTGGTATGTTGGCGATGATTCTGCTCGCGGGGGGTGTAGGATACCGGCGGCGTCGGCGGCACAGCATTGCCGCCTGAACATCGCGATCAAATTGAGAAATTACGTGTCATAATTCGTGCAAGTCCTGGCGGATTATAACACACGCCCGCATTGGATAATTTGACGACATCTCATGGCACGGCGCAGGCGTTCAAATGTGGATGTGTAGGCACTTTTAGAGCGGTTCTATGTCACCCGCCTGACGCTGTTCTGTGAAGGTGGTGACGAATGTCGCGAGTTTCTGTGCTGCGATGGCATCTCGCAAACCGCTCATAAGGCGTTGATAATACCGCAGATTATGCCATGTGAGGAGCATGGAGGCGATGATCTCCTGTGACTTGTGCGTATGGTGTAAATACGCCCTTGAGTAGTCAGTACAGCACGGACAATCGCAACTCTCGTCAACCGGGCGCGGGTCTTCTGCATGGCGGGCGTTGCGGATATTGATGCTGCCACGGGGTGTAAAAGCCTGTCCGGTACGACCAGAGCGGGTAGGCATGACACAGTCAAACATGTCAACACCGCGCAAAACCGCGCCTACAATGTCCTCCGGCTTGCCCACGCCCATGAGATAACGCGGCCTGTCCTGTGGCAAATGGGCGACGCAGTGATCGAGGGTTGAGAACATCAGCTCTTGCCCCTCCCCCACCGCAAGACCGCCGATCGCGTAACCGTCAAAACCGATTTTCGTAAGGGATTCAGCACTTTCCTCTCGAAGGTCAGCGTGGATGCCGCCCTGTTGGATGCCGAAAAGCGCATGACCGGGCCTGTCGCCGAAGGCCGCACGGGAGCGTTCGGCCCATCTCATCGACAGTCTCATAGAGGTTTCAGCCTCGTCGCGGGTGCAAGGAAACGGCGTGCATTCATCAAAACACATGACGATGTCAGAGCCGAGCTGACGCTGGATTTCCATTGA
>CALDZQ010000066.1 GCA_937944035.1 uncultured Neomegalonema sp.
CGCTTGCAGATAGGGGCGCTCCAGCGTTTCGCACAGCAGCCGTCCGAATTCACGGTACATGCAGATGTTCACTTCCGCATCCGCAAGTTTTTTCACGTCGGCGAGGTGCGAGCCGAGCGGGAAAACCACATTGATCTCCGCCCCGATACCTTCAACAAGGCGGCGGATTTCGGCGAGGTCCGAGGGCATATTGAAAGTGCCGTACATCGGGCCGATGATATTGACCTTCGGCTTTGCGCCTTCTTTGCGCGGCTTTGGCGCACGGACTTTTTTCGTGCCGTATTCCGTCCACAACCATTTCAGCGCCCGGTCGGCGCTTTGCCACTGATCTTCGTCGATGGTGCGCGGCAAAAAGCGCACGATGTTTGAGCCTTCCGGCGTCACACCGCCGCCGATCATCTCGGCAATCGAGCCTGTGACCACAACAGCGGGCAGATCCGCGTCCAGTACCTTCCGCGAGCGCCGCATCGCGCCTTCGGTCCCGTGCTGGCCCAGTTCATCTTCGCCCAGTCCCGTGACAACGATGGGCAATTCATGCGGCGGCAAGCCGTCGGTGTAGTGCAAAACCGACGTGACCGGCAGGTTCTCGCACCCGACAGGACCGTCGATAATCACCTGCAAGCCTTTGATCGCCGTGAAGGCGTAGACCGCGCCCCAATAACCGCCCGCGCGGTCGTGATCGAGTACGAGGGTCATGTTCCCACCGCCTCGCCCGCGTCGACGGCGTTCTTGGACATCTTGTGCTTCGCCGCGTTCTTCTTGCGGAAAGCGACCGATTTGTCGGATGGCACATCTTCCCAGACACCCGCCGTATCGCCCGTGCCGACGCCCTCGAAGAAGGCGGTCATCTTGTCAAAACGCGGCTTGTTGGCAATGGCCCCGTTGATAACCTGCGCCAGCGAACCCGCTCCCGCCGGACCCATAAGCGGGCGGGCGGAGATCAGGTTGGTGAAGTAAAGCGCGGGGGTGGAAAGCTCTTTCGCCTTTTGCACCACAGGCGTCGTGCCGATGGCCAGATCAGGCTGGAACTCATGCATCGCCGCCAAATCCTGCTCCAGCGAGGCGCGATACTGGACGTAGACGCCTTTCGAGCGCAGCCATTCCGCATCATCCTTGGAGTAGGGCGTTTTCGGACAGGCCGTGCCGACATACCGCAGATCCGCACCGCTCTCGACCAGTAGACGCCCGACCAGCAGTTCCGAGCCTTCATAGCCCGACAGCGTGATCCGTCCCTTGATCGGCGTCGCGGTCAGCGCCGCTTTGATCGCGGGCAGCATCATATTGCGGGCGGCATCAATCTTGTCTTGCGCGACATTGCACGTCTTGCCGATGGCCTGAAGCCATGCATCCGTGCCGTCATACCCGACGGGCGCAGAGCCGACAATCGGGCGTCCCGCCGTGCTGAACTCGCGGAATGACGCGGTGTAGAAAGGGTGGATCGCGGCGACGGCGGCACAATCAAGCGCCGAATACAGCTCACGCCATTCACGCACGGGCGTGACCGGTCCGGCGGCCAGGCCCATCGGCTCCAACATCGCGCCGATGGTCATCGGATCGACCGGGAACATTTCCCCCACCAGCGAGACGCTGGGGCGTTCTTCGATTCCGGTGCGCGGAGCCTGAACAGGTCCGGCAGCGGCTTCCTCACGCGCACGGCGCAGCATTGCACCCGACAGCACATCTTTCGCTTCCGCGTGGGTTGGAATGCCGAAACCGGGAACATCAATCCCGACAATCCGCACGCCGTTGATTTCGCGCGGCAACATCTGCAAAGGCACACCCGAAGCGGTCGGCACACACAGGCTGGTCATAATGACCGCGTCGTACTTATCCGGATCAGCCATCAATTCAACGGCCTCGCGGATGTCTTCGTACAGCTTTCCGGTTACGAGGGATTCCGAGTTAAACGGCACATACCCGACCGTGCGCTTCGCGCCGTAGAAATGCGAGGTGAAGGTCAATCCGTAGACGCAACAGGCCGACCCCGACAGGATCGTCCCGACGCGGCGCATCCGCAGGCCCACACGCAAGCTTCCGAACGCGGGACACATCGATTGCGGCTGATCGTGCGGACCCATCGGATAGTCTTTTTCAAAACCTTCCAACAGTTCCTTCTTACCCGATGCAATCGCGGCGGCCTTCATTTGCTCCGCGCCCGCGTGACAGCCGAGGCCTTGCGCTTCGTCTGCCTCGTTTGTGGCGTCTAGGATTGGTGTGCCATCCATCGTTCAAACCGCATCATAGATGATTTCGAGGGATTCTTTGCTCATCGACCCGGCGGCGCACATATCTTCGACCGATGCGGGTTGGAGCTGGAAATCCCCACCTGTGTCTTCGGTGTCGAACAGCGCGATCAAACCGTCCTGATCCAGCGGATGGGGCAGGGTGGGCGGTGCTTCACCAAGGGTGTGTGCCAGCCCCTCGAACAGATCACCCCAGCGCTGACCGGGGATGCCGACAATCTGGTAATTCGCGCTTTTCTTGCGAATGTCATCATCCTGCGGGATCGAGCCGATCACAGGGATGCCAACGGCGTCTGCAAAGGCTTGCGCCTCGCCGGAGCCGTCATCCTTGTTGATAATCATACCGGCCACGCCGACATTGCCGCCCAATTTGCGGAAATACTGGACCGCCGAACAGACGTTATTCGCCACGTAAAGCGACTGCATATCGTTCGAGCCGACAACAACAACCTTCTGGCACATATCGCGGGCAATCGGCAGGCCAAACCCGCCGCACACCACGTCACCGAGAAAGTCGAGCAGAACGTAGTCGAAATCCCACTCATGGAAGCCAAGCTTTTCGAGCAGCTCGAACCCGTGAATGATCCCGCGACCACCACAACCGCGACCCACTTCCGGCCCGCCAAGCTCCATCGCGAAAACACCGTCGCGTTTAAAGCAGACATCGCCGATCTGCACTTCCTCACCGGCCGCTTTTTTCTTGGATGATGTTTCCAGGATCGTCGGGCAGGCTTTGCCGCCGAACAGCAGCGAGGTGGTATCGGATTTCGGATCACAACCGATCAGCAGGACTTTCTTGCCCTGTTGCGCCAGCATGTAGGAGAGGTTGGCGAGCGTGAAGCTCTTGCCGATACCGCCCTTGCCGTAGATCGCGATGATCTGTGTTTCTTTGGTGACTTCAGTTGCCACAGGAGCATCCGGCTCAACCATCGCTTCATCGCGCAGTTGGTCCGTGAAGGCTTCAAGGGTCATTTCGCCCATACCATCGGTCATGAACATGCTCTCCAATCGAGAATCATTTTTAAGCAGTTGGGATCGTTGAATGCTGTGTCGTAGGCTTCTTCAGCACTGTTCGGCTCCGCGCGATGCGTGATGAGGCGGTCCAAACTCAACCGCCCGTCAGCCAGAAGCGCGAGAACGGCGTCAATATCAAAGCGGTCGAATTCCGCCGCAATCCTGAAGCGGGCTTCGCGGATGAAGGCGGGCGGAAAGGCGAAAGACAGGGAATCACGATAGAACCCTGCGAGAATGATCTCGCCGCCCTTGCCTAACCGTCCGATGGCTGTGTCGAGAATACCGGGGTCGCCGCTTGCGTCGATGATGCATCTGTAATCGGTGCGCGGATCATCCGCGCCGTCAATCACGGTATAGCCCTCGTCGTCACCGCAGCGGGACGCATTCGCTTCCCAAACCGTAGGCGCGGGATTTCCCAGTGCAATCGAAACACGCGCCAGCAAACGCCCCAAAACACCATGCCCGACGATAAGCTGAGCAGGCGTCGGCCCGCGCAGGGCCAGCGCGTGATGCGCGGTTGCGGCCAATGCCAGCAATGTTCCTTGCTCACCCAGTTTTTCGGGCAGCGGTACAACTTTCGATGCGCTTGTCACCAGGTGAGAGGCGCTCGCCCCGAACAGTCCCAGCGCGTCAACGTAACCGCGCGCACCGGGCACAAAAACCAGATCGCCTATATTCGGCCCGCCCTCTTTGGACGCTTGAATCACGCGTCCGACAGATTCGTAACCGGGGACCAGCGGATAACCCATACCCGGGAAGGGAGGCATCGTACCCTCAAGCAACATCCGTTCAGTGCCTGAGCTGATACCGCTCCAATGCGCCTCAACAACGATTTCGTGTTCGCTTGGCGGGGTGAGGGCAATGTCCTCGACCCTTAGGTCTCCAGGCTCACGAAATATGACGGCATTTGTTCTCATTGTACCTTTCGTGGCGCTTATGCCGATTTGGCGACAGGCCACTCCCCTGCTAGTCACTTTAAAAAGACACGACAAAGTGTCAACTCTAATTTACACTTTGCTGTCCGATTTAGCGACGATGACACTCGCGAATAACGGATTACGGGTAGGCATTTTGCGCAGAAGCTTGAATCCCGCCTGTTCCAGCAGTGATTGGATTTTCTGCGGACTGCGACATGCCCCTGAGCGCATCGCCAAAAAGTAAAGACCGAAATACGCCGCCGCGAGCGAGTCGCCTGAACCGGAACCGTCCATCGGCTCCGCGATTAACAGCGTGGCGGAGGGGGCGATGCTGCGCCGTATGTTTTGCAACAACTTCAGCGCCGCCGCATCGTCATGATCGCACAGCACCCGCACCAGCGTGACACAATCGGCATCTGCGGGGATGGCATCGGTAAAGAAATTCCCGCCATGCGCCTCGAACCGGTCGCCATATCCCGCCTCCGCCATAATGTCTCGTGCGCGCGCTGCGACAGGTGGTAAATCAAACGTCGCGAGCGATATATCCGCGTGCCGCGCACCGGCCGCTGCCAGAAACGCGCCCTCGCCACCGCCAATATCGAGAATCTTGCGATGCCGTCCCAGCGGGTACGCATCCAGAATTTCCGCCGCCACAAGATCCTGACTCGACCGCATCAGTGCGGAATATGTATGCGCGTCCTGATCGGAAACTCCATGTCCCGCGCGCGTCCCGGCATAGGCCCAATAGTCGGCCGTTTCCGTCTGACGCCCCGGATCGCGCAGCAGTCCGACCGGATCGGCGAGGTCGCGATAGACCATAGCGTGATGGCGTATCATCGCGCGAATGCCTTCATTCCCCAAAACCACCGCGCCCTTGTCATCAAGGGTCCAGCAGTCGTCGCCCGTTGACCGGATCACGCCAATCGCCCGCGCGGCCGGCAGCAAACGCTTCGCCGACTCAAGCGGCAGAGAGGCGCGCGTCGCGATCTCGTGCGTGGGGACCGCCCCGTCGGCGAGAATATCGAATAATCCGATTTCCACGCAGGCGAACAGGATTTGCGACTGCACAAAACCCGTCGTGACGCGAAACATGTCTTCGGATTGCTTGCGGGCAAAGCGCCGTGTCAGCGGGAACCGCGCGACCCGTCTTTGAAAATCGGCATCCGCAACCAGCTTATTGCGCCAGTTGCGCAGCCTTTGGCTCAGACCCGGCTTTTCGCCGCAGTCAGCCACGCGCATATGCTCGGATATTGTCATGAACGTTTACGCCGCCGATTGGGCGAGTTTGCGGGGCGTCAGGCGCTTGACCTCACCTTTGATGAGATTGCGCAGGCCGTCAGATCCGGGCACGTCCGGCACGGCATCGATGGCGTTGGTCACATAATCTTGCAGCTTTGCCAGACAGGCGGGCACGCCCAGTTCATCCGCCATATTCGGTTGGTCATTTCCGGCATCCTGACCGCACGGTTTGCCGATTTCCTCGGCGGACCCGGCTAAATCGCGCAGATCATCGGCCACCTGATAGGCTGCACCGAGTTGCCGCCCGACTTCCATCCACGGCTGCGGATCAGAATCCGCCGCAATCGCGCCTGCGGCCGTCGCACCCACGAACAGGGACGCGGTCTTGGTGCGATGGTATTCATCGACGCAGATTTTCGGCTCACTCTCCCAGGCCTGTCCGGCAACGATCCCGTTCGGCATTCCCACCGCGCGGGCAACGGTCGCGATCAGCGGGGCCAGACGGTGCGGGGTAACAGCGCATTCCCGCGCCAGCGTTTCAAACGCCAACACGATAAGCGCATCTCCGGCCAGCAGGGCCAGCGGCTCGCCGAATGCGGCATGGACCGAAGGTTTGCCGCGCCGTAAATCTGAATTGTCAAAGCAAGGCATGTCGTCATGGACCAGCGAGGCGCAGTGCAGCAACTCAATCGCGCTGCCCGCAGCCGTCGCCGCTTCAGGGTAGGGATCACCACAGGCTTCGGCGACCGCGAGACACAGCCGGGGGCGCACCCGCGCGCCGTCCGAGAACACCGCATGATTGACCGCTTTACACAGCAGCGGCGGTCTCTCACCAGCCGTTGCAAACGAAAGCGCGCGCTCCAATGCCCGTTCGATCCGCTGTGTCGCGTCCATGACCCGCTCCTTGTCGTTTGTAATAGACGATTATATGTGTCAACTTAGAGTGACACATTTTGAGGCGATGTCAACGCAATGAACGAAATATGAGTAAAATTCAGAATCCCGGCGGGCGTGTCGTCGTTGTCGGCGCGGGAATGGGCGGCTTATGCAGCGCCATTTCCCTCGCCGGAGCGGGCTTTGAAGTCACTGTTCTGGAACGTCAATCCTATCCCGGCGGCAAGATGCGCGAAGTGCAAGCCGCAGCGCGCGCCGTTGATTCCGGCCCGACCGTTTTCACCATGAAATGGGTGTTTGAGCAGTTGTTCGATCAGGCCGGATTGTCTTTCGATGACCACGTTTCGCTCATTCCCGCAGAAATCCTCGCCCGCCACGGCTGGCGCGACGGGTCTGCCCTCGATCTTTTCGCCAATGTTGAACAAAGCGTCGAGGCGATTCGCGCGTTTGCCGGGGCTGAGAATGCCGACGGCTATCGCCGTTTTGCGCATGACAGTGAGCGGGTTTTCAAGACCCTCCAGCACAGCTACATCAACGCGCCACGCCCCAATCCCATGCAACTGGCCGGGCGGATCGGGCCGCTGAATATCGGCGAGATGCTGGCGCTCAAACCCTTCTCATCACTTTGGAACGCACTCGGCAGCTATTTTCCCGATCAGCGCCTCCGGCAATTATTCGGGCGCTACGCCACATATTGCGGCTCGTCCCCTTATCAGGCTCCCGCCACACTGATGCTTGTGGCCCATGTCGAGCAGGATGGCGTTTGGTTTGTTGATGGCGGAATGCACGCCCTCGCACGGGCATTGGGCGGGGCGGCGCAGCGTTTGGGCGCGACGATCCGCTATGGTGCTGAAGTTCAGGGATTGTCAGCGTCCCGCTCAGGCATCGACGGTGTTCTGCTGGCGGATGGTGAGCGGATCGACACCGACAATGTTATTTTCAACGGCGATGCCTCCGCTCTTGCCAAGCTGCTCCCCGCCGCCGCCGCGCCCAAGCCGGTCCCGGCCGCCGCGCGCTCGTTGTCGGCTTTGACATGGTCGATGCGGGCCAAAACAAGCGGCTTTCCGCTCTCGCGCCACAGCGTGTTTTTCTCGGACAACTACCGTGCCGAGTTCGATACCATTTTCCGCGACCGCTCGCTCCCCGAACAGCCGACCGTCTATATCTGCGCCCAAGACCGTGACGATGTCGGCAACCTCGCCGACGGGGCGGAGGCGGGCGAGCGGTTGCTTTGTCTGATAAACGCGCCCGCCGACGGTGATACGCACAGATTTACGAAAGACGAGGTCGATCAATGGCTTGGCAAAACATGCGCTCACTTGCAGCACTGCGGCCTCACTCTGGACCCGCTCTCTGCGATCCCCACGGGTCCGGCGGATTTCGAGGCGCTGTTTCCGGGGTCGGGGGGCGCGCTTTATGGCCGGGCTTCTCATGGCTGGATGGCCTCGTTTCAGCGTCAGGGGTCGCGGACGAAAATTCCGGGCCTTTATCTGGCGGGGGGCAGCGTCCATCCGGGGCCGGGTGTGCCGATGGCGGCGCTTTCCGGCAAGCTGGCGGCGGACAGCTTGGTCGCGGACCGCGCTTCGACTCCCCGGTCCCGTCCGGCGGCTACCTCTGGTGGTACTTCGACGGGCTGAGTGAAGACGGACAGCACGGCATCGCGGTCATCGCTTTCGTCGGCTCGGTTTTCTCACCCTATTACGCATGGTCCGGGCGCACAGACCCCGAAAACCACGTCAGCATCAACGTCTCGCTCTACGGCCCGAAATCGCAGCGTTGGGCGATGACCGAGCGGGGCAGGGCGGCGCTCCATCGTGATGAGGTCAGCTTTACCGTCGGCCCCAGCGCCTTGCACTGGCAGGACGGTGCGATGACGCTCGATTTTGACGAGATCAGCCTGCCGTGGCCGACCAGGCAACTCCTCCCCAAACGCATTCGCGGCTCTGTCACCGTCCGTCCGAAAGCGGTGACGGATCAGGTTTATGACATTGATGCCAATGGCTTACATCGCTGGTGGCCCATTGCACCCGAAGCCGACATCACCGTCTCCAGCAGCGAATCCGAATGGCGCGGTCACGGCTATATGGATTGCAACTGGGGAACGCGCGGCTTGGAGGATGATTTCCACCACTGGGACTGGTCGCGCGGCACATTAGCCGATGGCCGCCCCGTGATTCTCTACGACACCCACCGCCGCGACGGCTCAAACGGCCTGATCGCGCTCAAATTTGACGAAGACGGCCATGCCATCCCCTTCGATGCACCCCCCGTAACCAAGGTGAAACGCGGCTTCTGGGGGGTCAGCCGCGCGATGGCGGTGGATTCCGGCCATACCGCCAGCGTCGAGAAAACCTTAGAGGACGGCCCGTTCTACACCCGCTCCATCATCAACACGCGTCTGATGGGCCAAGACGCGCGGATGATGCATGAAAGCTTTTCCGGCGACCGCTTCGGCTCGCGCATCGTCAAGCGGATGCTGCCCTTCCGGATGCCGCGCCGCAGGTAAGCGCGCACAACAAAACCCCGCCGGAATCGCTCCGGCGGTCACGCGGACCCAAATCTCACCCCGAATCCGGCGGATCATGCAGCGCATAAAGCGCCAACGCATGACACTCCTTCAGCACAAACTCCACCGGATGCCGTCCCCGATCCCTGTGACCGGGCGGTTTTCCGGGCCTGATCGGCGCGATGTATTTCCCCGTTTCAGCACGTCCGGCCTGACGCTTCGCCTCCCACCGCGCCAGCCGCCGCGCCTGCTTCGGCACATCGCCCAGCGCGGCCTGCAAAGCGGATAACCGCCGCATCAGATGTTCCGCACTCACCGCATCATCCGGCGAGGCGATCACAACAGGCTCGAACACCTCGACATCATCGAAAAACCGGATATTCGGCTGCGGTTTGCGTCCCCGCCAGGCCGAACGCGGCTTGAAC
>CALDZQ010000067.1 GCA_937944035.1 uncultured Neomegalonema sp.
GATCGCCCTCCTCCTCCATGCGGTTTTCGAGGGCGATTTTGAAGGCGGCGTAGTCATTGTACCAATCACTGTCCATCGCGCCCCTGGCAATCCGCTCCGGCCCGCGCCCTTTGGAGGCGGGCGCACCCGCGCTCAGCTCGAAGGTTTCATCGAATTGCGGCATGAGGATACGCGCGGTGTCCATGCCCCGCTCTCCCAACAAACGGCGCAGTTCGGCGCGGGCATCGTCGTCGCCGTGATTGAGGAACAATCCGCCCGCTACCGGCCCGCGCTCCATGATCCAATCGAGCAACTCGCCCTGATCGGCATGGGCGGAGTAGTTGCCGATGGTGCGGATGGCGGCTTTGACCTTGAATTCCTTGCCGTGAATCCGGACATCGGGCTTGCCGCTCTGGATGATCTGTCCCAGCGTGCCGCGCCCCTGATAGCCGACGAAAAGGACCGTGCTTTCGCGCCGCCAGATGTTGTTTTTCAGGTGATGCAGGATGCGACCCGCGTCGGCCATGCCGCTGGCCGAGATGATGATCGCACCGCCTTTGATATTGTTGATCGCCTTGCTCTCGTCAACGGATTGGGTGATGTGGAATTGTTTGTCGCGGAAAAGCTGGCCTTTCGGCAGCTCCACGTCGTCCAGCGTTTCGGCGTGTTCGATGAAGACGCGGGTGACTTTGCTGGCCAGCGGGCTGTCGAGGAAAACGGTGGCTTTGGGGATCGCGCCCTCGGCCAGCAGCGCGCCGATGTCGTGCAGCAATTCCTGACTGCGCTCGACCGCGAAGCTGGGGATGACGACGTTACCGCCGCGCTCCAGCCCGTCAACCAACTCCTTGCGCAGCGCCTCGCGGCGGGCCTCCAGCGTGTAATCGGCGCGGTCGCGGTCGCCGTAAGTGCTTTCGGAGATGATGTAGTCAAAGCCTTGCTCGCCGCCGGGTTCGGGGTGGAAAACCTTCTCGTCGGGGCCGAGATCGCCGGAAAACAGCATCCGCATGGTGTTGTCACCATCGGCGAATTTCACCTCGATGGAGGCCGAGCCGAGGATGTGGCCCGCGTTCCAGAAGCGGGCGTGGAGGCCGGGGCGCGGCTCGATCCAGTCGCCGTATTGCAGGGGCCGCATCATCTTCAGCGCGGCCTCGGCATCCGCCATCGTGTAGAGCGGTTGCTCAGGCTTTTTGCCCCGGCGCTGCCGCCAGCGGTTGGTGCGCTCGGTGTTGGATTCCTGGATATGGGCCGAGTCGCGCAGCATGAATTGCAGCAGGTCGATGGTCGCTTCGGTGGCGTAGATCGGGGCGTTGAAGCCTTGTTTGACCAGTTTCGGGACCAGCCCGGTATGGTCGGTATGGGCATGGGTGAGGAGCAGGAATTCAGCGTCTTTCGGCTCGAACGGGAACGGGGCGTCGTTGAGGGCGCGGACGGTTTTGTTACCTTGGAACAGCCCGCAATCGATCAACCCGCGCGCGCCGCCCGTGTCGAGCCACGAACAAGACCCTGTGACTGTGCCCGCCGCGCCATAAAATGATAACGTCGCCATGATCGCCTCCGTGAATTCGTTGGGGAGTATTGACCCCATGCAGCCGTGCAAAAGCAAGAGATTGTCTCGCCAAGCGTCTGGAGATAGGGTCCGCCCCACATGACAAAAATATTATCCATACACAGCGGACCACACGATTCCGCCGCCGCCCTGTTCGACGGCTATCGCCTCGTGGCAGCCGTTCATCAGGAGCGGGTGACGCGGAAAAAAGGCGACGGCCATTATCCGGGCGCGGCGATTGACGAGGCGCTGGGCATCGCCGGAATCGCGCGGACGGATGTGCGGCAGATCGTGATGAGCCGGGGATCTTATCCCGTGCGGTGGATGCGGTTTTCGGCGCTGAACCGGATGCGGTTTGCGATGCACCGCAAGAAAGGGCATGAGCGGCATAAGGGCGTTTTCGGCGTCGCCTCGCGTGTTTCAGCGGAAGCGCAGGATGTTTGGCTGGCGGAAAAATTCCTGTCTCAAGAGGGGTTTGCGGCGGGGACGCCGGTGTATTTTGCCAATCACCACAACGCCCACGCGCTGTCGGCGCTGTTCCACATGACCGCAAACGAGCCGACGCTGCTTTATACGGCGGATGGCGGCGGAGACGGGGTTTATTACAGCGCGCGGGTGCTCAAAGACGGGGCACTGACCTGCCTGTTCGGGGATACGCCTGAGACGGGACATGTGAACAGTCTGGGCCTTGCTTACGGGTATTGTACCAAGCTGTGCGGGTTCAAGATGAACCGGCACGAGGGAAAGCTGACGGGGTTGGCGGCCTATGGAAAGCCGGATCTTGCGGGAGAATTGGCCGCGTTTTTCAGCGTCGGCGATGACGGGCGGATCTCGACCCGATTCAAAACGACCACCGAGATGGAGCGCGCGGTCATCGCAGTGTGCAAGGGCCACCCGCGCGAGACCATCGCCGCCTCGATCCAGCAGGTGCTGGAGGATGTCATCACCGATGCCGTGACGCGGATGGTCAAGGGGCATGGTATCCGGCGGATCGGGCTGGCGGGCGGGGTGTTTGCGAATGTGCGGATGAATGCGTGTATCGCGGCGATTGAGGGTGTGGACGAGGTGTTCGTCTATCCGGCGATGGGCGATGACGGGCTGGTCGCCGGAGGAGCATTGGAATTTTTGATGCAGCGGGACGGGCTGTCCGCGTGGCTGGATCAACGGGTTGAACTGCGCGATATGTATTTGGGTCGGGGCTATCCTGATGCTGATACGGTTTTTGCGGCCGGGGCGAAAGCGACGGGTGGCGATCCGGTGCTGGAAACCGCTGATTTGCTGGCCGCCGGAGAGGTGGGGGCGATTTTCTCGGAGCGGATGGAATTTGGCCCGCGCGCGCTGGGGGCGCGGACGATTTTGGCGAACCCGTCGAATGCGGATGTGAATCAGACCATCAATGACCGCCTGAACCGCTCGGAATTTATGCCTTTTGCGCCGTTTGTGGGGGCCGCCGATGCGGAGCGGGTTTTTGCGATTGACGGGCGCAACCGCTATGCCTGCCGCTTTATGACGATCACGACACCTGTGCATGATGAATGGCGGGAGAAAATTCCGGCTGTTGTGCATGTGGACGGGACCGCGAGGCCGCAGATTATCGATGCGGAGACGAACCCGCTTTATGCGGCTATTCTTGAGCGATTCAAAGAGGTTAGCGGCCTGCCCGTTTTGGTAAACACCAGCTTTAACGCCCATGAGGAGCCGATTATCAACACGCCGGAACAGGCACTGACGGCATTGTTGAATGATCGGGTTGATTTTCTGGTGACGGATAAAGCGGTCTATCGGCGGGGGTGAGGCCGTTCAGACAGACGCCACCCAGTCCGCCATTTTAGCGCGCATCGCGGCGTCCGGCATCGGCGTGTTGAG
>CALDZQ010000068.1 GCA_937944035.1 uncultured Neomegalonema sp.
ATCGCCCTGATCCAGGAAGCCGCGCCGTCCGGTCTCTACACGGTCAACAGGCTGGTGCGTAAAACGCTGGTCGCCGGGGCCACTCCGCCGGAGAATGCGACCGGGATGCTGGCGCGCCGTGCGGATGCGCTGGTCCGCTTCGGTGCGGCTGAGGACGCGTCGAGTCTGGTCAGCGCCGCCGGAAACAATCTTGACGATGACTTGCGCCGCAGTCGTGCGGAGGCCGCGCTGATTGTGGGCCGCGACGAGGTGCTGTGCGGCAAAGATATGCTGGAGCCTGGCTCGCCCGCCGATGAGGACGGGTTCTGGACGACATTGCGCGGCTATTGCCTCGCCCAAACGGGCGACAAGCTGGCCCCGGTGGCGATCAGCGCGATGTTGGAGCTGGGCAATATCAACTCGCTGGATGCGCCGTTATTGGAAGCGCTGGTTGATGAAAGTCTGGTCGATTACGTCTCCGTCCCCCATGCCAGCGCCCTGACGCCGATGCGGATTGCGATGCTGCGCAGTCTGGGGCGGGCGAATTACCAGATCGTTGAGAGCGCGCCGTTGCCGATGATTGCGGGCCTGTTCGCGCTCGAAAGCACGGGGGCCAAGGGTGCGCTGCTGGCGGCGGAACGGCTTGAGGCCGTCGGTGCGATTGAGACAAACGTGCTGCGCGAGATGTATGTCTCGCTGGCGAATGAGGTTGATGCCACGCCGGTTGCCGCGCGGGCAAAGGCGGTGCGGGATGCTGAAAAAGCGCCAGATGCAAAGGCGATGGGCGATGCGTTGATCGCCGCCGCACGAGCAAAAGGCGTGGGCGGCTTTGCGCAGCTTGGCCGGGTTCTGGCCCCAGCCGCCGCGAAACTGCAACCCGGTGCTGCGGCGGATATGGGCGCGAAAGGCTATGCGTTGCGCGATGCCATGCTGATGGGCGGGTTCACCCGCGAGGCGGGCGCGTGGTCGGATGCGCAAGGCGCGAAATCGCTGGTCGAGCAAGCCGATGTTGCCGCCGTCATGGCGGTTGCCGATCCCGGTTGGCCCGGAACCTGGCGGCGTGAATATGGCGACGCCTTGCGCGCCCGCGCCCGTGACGGCGATGAACATGCCCGCCGCTCGCTGGCGGCACTGGCCGGATTTGACATCGCGCTGAAGCCGAAACTGCCCGACGAGGGCGCGTTGAAAGCGGCGCGTGAGGGCAGAATTGCCGAGGCTGTACTGCTGGCTTCCGCCGATATGGCCAAGGAAACGCCCGTGTCCGCGAAGTCGCTCGACACGACGATTCGGGTTCTGCGGAGTGTTGGTCTTGAAAGTGACGCGCGCGGGATCGCTGTAGAGGCGATGATTACGGCGCGGTGGCGGTAACGCCTGACCCCGATAACGCCGTATCCGCGTTTCTGAGCTTTCTGGCCGCAGAGCGCGGGGCGGCGCAGAATACGTTGGATGCCTATCGCCGCGACCTCGCTGACTACGAGGCCGCGCTGGGCCGCACCCGCAATCCGCTAACAGCGAAGCGGGATGATATTGAACGCTATATGGCGGGACTGTCCGCTGATGGTTTTGCCGCCTCCACCCGCGCACGGCGGCTGTCATCAATCAAGCAACTGCACGCATTTTTGTTTGCCGAAGGGTGGCGGGATGGTGATCCGGCTGCGCCTGTCAAAGGGCCGGGCAAATCGAAAGCACTGCCCCGAACCCTAAGTGTTGAGGAAGTCTCGGCCCTGCTGAGCTCTGCCGCGACGGGCAAGGGATTGGCGCAGGTGCGCCGTGTGTGTTTGATGGAATTGCTCTACGCCTCCGGCCTGCGGGTGACGGAGTTGGTGTCCCTGCCCGTCTCGGCGGTGCGGCGTAATCCGGCGATGATTCCGGTGCGGGGTAAGGGCGATAAAGACCGGCTCGCACCGCTGTCAGATCGCGCCCGCGCCGCGTTGGCCGCGTATCTGCCGGAGCGGGATGCGGCGTTGAACGAGAAGGGCGGCACGTCGCCGTGGCTGTTCCCGTCGCGGGGGAAATCGGGCCACCTGACCCGCGCGCGGTTTTTTCAGATGCTGCGGGAAGTCGCCATCGCCGCCAATCTCGACCCGACGCGGGTGTCGCCGCACACCCTGCGCCACGCGTTTGCTACGCATCTGCTGGCCAACGGGGCGGATTTGCGGGTGATCCAGACTCTGCTGGGCCATGCGGATATTTCGACAACCGAGATTTACACGCATGTGATGGACAAGGATCTGCAAACGCTGGTGCAGGAGAAGCATCCGTTGGCGGTTAAAAAAGGACGTGAATAACGTCGTTCTCTGCCCCGCCCCCGCATTCGCGGAGGGCGGCTCCGGCGGGGTATCCGGTCTTGTGTCTTGAAAGGTTGTTTCTGAATCAATCGAGTCTGGATGCCCGGCCTTCGCCGGGAATGACAGCACGGTAAAATTATCGATTATAGCGTTATCAAGGGCAATGGGTTCATTGCCCGACTCGGAAAACGCGCCAAAACAAGAAGTTAGAGCACCCTGAACGATCCTTATATCGTTCAGGGTGCTCTAAGCCCCATCCAAAGACGTGATCCCCCGCCGCATTTCGATAGGGAAACTCTCCTCACTCGGCCACCAGCCGGACAAAATGCTGCGGTCATAGCCCGCGCGCAAACCAGCGTCGCGCATTGCCCCCGCAGCGGCTTCATGGTCATAGCTGAGACGCTCGAACCGAACACCGCTTTCATCAAGCACCGCATAGCTGGTGCGGGGGTCGCCGTCATGGGCGGGCAAACCGATGGCGCCCGCATTGATCCAGTGTTTTTCGCCTGTGGGCATCTGAAGCCGCCGCTCGAAGGCCATACCCGTATGACCCGCTATCACACCATCCACAGCGCCAAGCGCCGCTTCGATCAAAGCGAT
>CALDZQ010000069.1 GCA_937944035.1 uncultured Neomegalonema sp.
CCCCGGTCAGGGTCACAGCATGAGCCACCGTTTCCGGCCTGAGACCCCCTGCAAGCATCCACGGAACCGGAATCCGGCGATTGGCCAGCAGGCGCCAGTCGAAAGCAACACCGTTGCCACCGGGTAGGGGCGCGCCTTCGATGGCTTTGGCATCGAACAACATAATATCCGCAACCCCCGCCATCTCTAGCGCCGCATCGACATCCGATGCCTGCGCGACGGGCCATGCGAGAATCATCGGCAGCCCTGTGCGGGCGCGGATCGCGGCCAGGCGCGCGCGGTCATGCACTTTGTGAACCTGAATGAAATCCAGCGGCACACGGGCCACGACGCTATCAAGAAACCCGTCATCGGGATCAACGAAAAGCCCCACTTTCGCAATACCGGCCGGAACATCACCCGCCAGCGCACGCGCGGTTTCCGCATCGATATTGCGGGGCGAGGGCGGGAAAAACACGAAACCGACAAAGCGCGCCCCGGCATCAACCGCCGCGCTGACACCCTCTGAAGTCGACAGCCCGCAAATCTTAACATCGGCCAAGGGTCATTGTTTCCCTTGTTTGCGGACGCCCAGCAGGTAGTCGACCTCGTCCTCGCGCTTAAAGGGCGCTTTCGGGGTGGTGTAATGTCCGCTGGTCGTGCCCAGCAAATAGCCGAAGAACAGACCGACCAGCGCACTCACGAACATCACGACCCAAAGAGAGGTCGTGAAAACATGCTGCGTGTTGTGCGGTCCGTTGAAAAAAGGCGCGAGGCTGACATCGACGAGGCGTCTGTTGAAAGTGAAGACCGCACACATCGCCATACCGACCAGAATCGATATTAGGATCGTTAGAAAGCGCATGGTTCAGCCCTCGCGGTTAGATCAGTGCGCTTTCGGCAAAAGCAGCCGGGGCTTGTCTCGAAAGCGCGCCGAAACACTGGTGTTACGCGCCACCATACCCGTCATTGAGCCGCTCGCGCAACTCCTTGCCCGTTTTGAAGAAAGGGACGTGCTTTTTGGGAACCTGCACCGATTCGCCCGTGCGCGGGTTCCGGCCTGTGCGGCTTTCACGTTCTTTTATGGAGAATGCGCCGAATCCGCGCAATTCCACGCGGTCGCCTTCTGCCAGCGCTTCGGAGATCGTCTCAAAGATCGTCGATACCACGCGCTCCACGTCACGCTGATACAGATGCGGGTTCTCTTCCGACAACATTGCAATCAATTCGGATTTAATCATTTAACGCCCCTCAACCTCAATCTTGTAACGAAGCCAACATGTTAGATACCGTTAACCGTTTAGAAACAATCGTTCCAGATCAAAGTCCCCATGTCCAGCCTCGAAACGCATTAATATCGGTAAATAGCCCATAATCCGGTCGAAAGCGTCTGTCCCAGCGCCGCCGTGTCAGGGCGAAACCGGTCTATGCTGTGAAAAAGCAGGTCCAGCGGCCCTTCAGGCTCCACATAAGGTTCGTATTTCACGACCTTCAGCGACTCATCAATATCGCGCTCGGTTTCGAGCCATGTGCGGGCTTCATCCAAATCGCCGATCCCGTCGATCAGCCCAAGTTTCAGCGCCATCCTGCCGGTGTAGACCCCGCCATCGCGGACTTCGGCAATCGCGTTATCACCTATCTTGCGCCGCTCGCGGACCAGATCGAGGAACCATTTGAACGAGTCGTCCACCAACTCCCGCTCCGCCGCGATGACTTCCGGCGAGACGGGTTTGAACGGCGTCGGCTCGGCTTTGAGCTTGCCGCTTTTGATTTCGACCATCTGCACGCCGATTTTTTCCATCAGCTCGTGCGCATTGGGAGCCTGAAACACCACCCCGATCGATCCTGTGATTGTATTCCCGCGCGCGAACACCTGATCCGCCGCCAGTGCGGTGATGTAGCCGCCCGATGCCGCCACGTCCGCCATCGTTGCCACGACAGGTTTCACCTCCGCCACCTCGCGCAGCGATTCATACAGCTCCTCCGAGCCTGTGACCGTGCCGCCGGGGCTGTTGATGCGTACCACCAGCGCCTTGATCTGATCGTTTTCGGCGATTTCGCGCAGCAGTTTTTCGCGGTCCAGATCGCCGGTAATGATGCCGGACACGTCATAACGCGCGATATGCGGACCGATTGCGGGCTTAAAATCCTTTGCAATGAGCGCAATCGCGGCCAAAACGGCAAGCACGGCAATCACCCGCCACCGGAATCGAGAGCTGCGGAGCTGCTTACGCTGTTCGTATTCTTCGATCTGGTTCATGACGGGAGCCTGTGTTGGAAACGCTATGCGAGGATTAAGATATGCCAAAAGGTTACTGGATCGTACATGTGGATGTCACGGACCCTGATAATTACCCGAAATATGTGGCATTAGACACCCCGGTGCTGGAACAATATGGCGGTGTCTTCCACGTTCGGGGTGGCAAAAGTGAGGGGCCGGAGGGGCCGGTCCGGTCCCGCCATGTCGTGATTGAGTTTGAAAGCTACGCCCGCGCCCTCGAATGCTATCACTCCGACGCCTATCAGGAAGCGGCAAAACTGCGCCAAGCTTATTCGGATTCTGAAATCGTCATTGCCGAAGGGGTGTAGATAAGGGTGTGAGGGTCAATCAGAGTGTAAATGTGCCAGATATTCGATCAATCTGACACAAGTTGTTTCGAGATGGCAGTGCGGGAACGCTTCCGGTGCGACCGCGCTGCACCAAAACCTGCGGTTTTCCTGGGGTTTTTCTGGGGTTTTGGTGTTTGGCATCGATCTGGCAATTCCCATTGGTATCAGATCATCCAGATAACAACCTCAGGGAACAACACTCATGAAAACGATCAAATCAACCGCCGTCGCTCTCACCGTCCTCATCGCCGGCTTCTCCGCTGAAGCGCAAGCCGGTGTCATCAACCTGAACGGCGATACGACCCAAGGTTTCGGCACAGCCGTGCTTGGCGGTGAGTATATCGGTGAAGGCGGCATGGTCCGTCTGAATCCGGACGCGGCATTCGGTGCAGACGAAGCTATTTCGGGCGCAGTGACGTTGGACTTCGATTTCCGCCAACAGCCGTATCATGTCGGCCTTGCTGGTATTGAAAACAGCTCAAACGGCACTTTCACATTGATGTATGGCGATGTCAGCACCAGTTTTGAATCTCACAACCTCGGCAGCGATGGTATCTTCACGACCAATGCGTTTGATGGTGTAATCGCGGGTGGTGACTGGATCGTGCGTTTGGATGCGCCGAATGCCGCCGATCCTTGGGCTGCTTTCAGCGTTAACGGCTCGTTCGACACCGCATTAGCTGGTGGCGGTGCCGGTGATGGTACTGGCGGCGCTGGTGGTGCTGGTGCTGGCGGCAACGGCGGTGCTGGCGGTGGCCAGGTTCCTGCTCCGGCTCCCCTTACACTGATTGGTGCTATGGCTCTGCTCGGCGCATGGCGTCGCAAGCGTTCGACCGCCGGATGATCTCTGGAAAAAGAACGTCTTCCCGGACGTTCCGGTCGGTTGCAGCCGCTGGTCCTTTAATGGATCAGCGGTTGTTTTTTGTTATAGCGTTATCAAGGGTAACGGGTTCATTGCCCGACTCGGAAAACGCGCCAAAACAAGAAGTTAGAGTGATTTTCAACGTGCGCTTGACATTTGTTCTTGTATAGTTCTATTTGGTGCCGACTTGGTATCGGAAAAGGACTCATTTAGCACTGCATGGACTGGACACTTGCCATAGACCGTCACCGCGACGCGTTGCTGCGGATGGTTGCTGCGCTGCTGCTTATGGCGGGGGGCGGGGAGGCTATGCCGAGGCATGTGCGCACGGGGATTTGGCGGGTTTTGCGGCCTGCGGAATCAGCGTTCCGGCGGTTGGTCGTGGTGGTGAAGGTGGTTTTGAAGATTGAGGCACGGGTGCGTGTTTCGCACGGCGGGCCTGCGATTGCGGGCGACTCTCAAGACGTTGCGCGGGTTCCGGCATTTGCGCTGTTCGATGCGCGCAAATCTTTTAAACCGCGCTCGGCTTGGCGGGGGCGGAGGCCGCAGCCGAATATCCGGTTTTTTGATGAGGTGCAGGTTTTTGAGCCTGTCGTCGTC
>CALDZQ010000070.1 GCA_937944035.1 uncultured Neomegalonema sp.
TGCGGCGCAAAACTTTGCCGCGCTTGATCTGGATGTGGCTGTCGTTGCCGCCTACGGCCTGATCCTGCCACGCCCGATCCTCGACGCCCCCAAACACGGCTGTCTGAACATCCACCCCTCGCTCCTGCCCCGATGGCGCGGGGCGGCCCCGATCCAGCGGGCGGTGATGGCGGGCGACACGGAGACGGGCGTTTGCATCATGCAGATGGGCGAGGGACTCGATACCGGCCCCGTCATCTTGCGCGAGCAAGGCCCGATTGGCGCGGATGAGACGGCGGGCGCGCTGCAAAACCGTCTCGCCATCCAAGGTTCGCGTATGCTGTGCGATGCCCTCGCCCTGCTCGAAGCGGGCGGCGCGGCCGCCACGCCACAGGTTGAGGACGGCATCACTTATGCCTCCAAAATTGACAAGGCCGAGGCGCGCATCGACTGGACCCGCCCCGCGACCGCGCTCGACGCCCATATTCGCGGCCTCTCGCCGTCTCCGGGCGCATGGTGCGAGATTGGGGGGGAGCGGCTCAAAGTGCTGCTCACCACCCCCGCAGAGGGCAACGGCCAGCCCGGCACGGCCCTGAATGACACCGGCCTGATCGCCTGTGGCACGGGCGCGCTCCAGCTACAAACCGTCCAACGCGCCGGAAAACCGGCCATGCAGATTGTTGACTTCTTGCGCGGCTTTGATCTGCCGGAGGGCATTAACCTTGATTAACGCACCCGCAAGGCACACATCAGCCTCACCCATTCAATCAGGAATACCATTATGCTCGCATTGATCCTCGCCATCGCCGGAGCCGCCGCCGGATTTCTCGTCGGCCCCAAATACGTCCGCAACGTCCCGCCAATCGCGCTGGGCGCGGGGGGTGCGTTGGTCGGCCTGTTGGTCGGTGCGAATATCGGCTGGCTTATCAAGACATTGATCCTGATGGCCATCGGCGCGGGCATCTATCTGTTCTACATGCAGTCGCGCAAACGCTGAACGATCTCAGACCAATATCGGCGTCACCAAGTTCCGCAGCACCCGGACCGCACTCATCGCGGTCAGCGCAGAGGAGCTTGGCCGTCCCGGCAGGGCGTTGCCGTCAATCGTAAAGCTGAACCGCCCGAACGCGCCCCATGCCTCGATCTCGTGTCGGTTGGCATCAAGGGCGGGATCGGCGATAAGCATCACCTGCGTTGCGTCCATGCCGATACCCGCCAGCGCCACCGTCGCCGCGACATTCGCATTCTTGGGATAGCGCAGTGCGGCGTCGCGGGCGCTGCCCTCGAAATGCGCCGTCGCTTCGGTCAGATTATCAAGGTCCAGCACGTCTTCCGCCGCTGATCCGGTCCATCCGGCAGGTGGCTTGCGCCCGGTGTAGCGCACCCCCTCCAGCCCGCCGATCGCGGCCGCCGACAGCGCGTCAATCGCGCCGATTGCGCCGGGCAGCAGGCGCAAGCGCGCCCCGCCATCCCGCCCGGCCCGCTCCAGCGCCAGCGCGAACGCCGCATCGGCCAGCGCGCCGTTCGAGACCGAGATCAGATCAATCCCGCGCCGCAGCACAGCCACGCCATGCTGATGCAGCCCCGCATGTCCGGCACAATCCAGCACCGCCCGCACATCATCAGGCAACGCCGCCGCGTCCGTCACAGGGATCGCGCCCCCGCCCAGCGCCGCCCGCGCCGCATCCTCACGCCCCGCCCGACAGATCACGTGACTGATCTCCAGCGCGGCATCCCCTGACAGCCGCTCCGCCACATATCCGGCAATGGCCCCGTGGCCGATCAACGCGATTTTCTGTTTCATGACCCGATCCTAGCGCAGCACTCCCCTGCTTGCGAGCCAATCGCGAACGCGCTACCAAACCAAGACCAACGACTTTGATGTCTTTTCTAACGAAAATTCCTTCCCCGCACTTGCTACGGGTCTTTTTCAGCGAAGCACGCTGATTAAGGAGACCCGCATCAAGTGCAGGGAAGGGGAAAAATTATGGCGTTCAGTATTCAGGGCGCTCAGGGCCGTTGGTATCGTATATAGGAGTGCCCGCCATGAACCTGTCCGACCCCGCCGCCTTCTCGCCCGATGCCCCCCTCGTCCTGCTGGGATGCGGTAAGATGGGTGGCGCGTTGCTCGCCGGATGGTTGGAGCAAGGGCTGTCCGGTGCGGCGGTGCAAGTGATCGAACCGGCCCCCTCCCCCGAACTGAACGCTCTCGCGGCGGCAAGCGGGTTTACGGTGGTCAGCGCGCTCGACGGCATCACGACCGTGCCCAAGGCCATGCTGTTGGCGATAAAGCCGCAGATGATGGCCGATGTTCTGCCCCCCGTCGCCGCGCGCTTCGGCGAAGCCCCGCTCTACGTCTCCATCGCGGCGGGAACCGGAATCGATACGTTCGAGCGTCTGCTCGGCGCGAATGCCCGCATCGTCCGTGTTATGCCCAACACGCCCTCGGCTGTCGCCAAAGGGGCCAGCGCGCTGTTCGCCAATACCCACGCGACAGACCATGACAAAAACCTGTCTGCCGCCCTGCTCGACGCGGTGGGAATCACGGTCTGGCTTGATGCGGAAGCGCAGATGGATGCGGTTACGGGCGTCTCCGGCTCCGGCCCCGCGTATGTCTTCCATCTGATCGAGGCGCTGGCGCAGGGCGGTATCGCCGAAGGGCTGGCCCCGGAACTGGCCATGCGACTCGCCAGACAAACCGTCATCGGCGCGGCGGCATTGGCCGATGCCAGCAGTGAAAGCGCCGGAACCTTGCGCAAAAACGTCACCAGCCCCGGCGGGACAACGGCGGCGGCGCTGGCGGTTCTGATGGATGCCGAGTCGGGCTTTCCCGCCTTAATGACACGCGGCGTGTGCGCCGCAGCAGAGCGCTCCCGCGAACTTAGTAAAAATAGTTGATTAATATCAGTTGTTTAAAATTTTTGCTGCACTGCAACAAAATCATTATTGACATCAATGGTGCGTTGCAGCATATATCTCCCCAGACCGCAATTTAGCTGTATGGAGAAATACAATGGCTACTGAAAAAAACTGGTTTGACCCGAACACCTACATGGAAATGATGAAAGAGAACGACCTGTCGAAAATGTTCGACAAAGCATCGTTCCCAGGCGTCGACGCGGAAGCGCTGACCGAAGCCCAGAAGAAAAACGTTCAGGCGATCGTAGACGCCAACCGCGTTGCTTCCGAAGGCTATCAGGCTCTGTTCAAGAAACAGGTCGAAATCATGCAGGCCGGCGTTTCTGAACTGACAGAAACAATGAAAGCCGCAAGCACGCAGCCGATGACGACCGAAGGCACAGAAGCCCGCGTCGAAATGGCAAAAGCACAGTTTGAAAAATCTGTCGCTGTCTTCAAAGAACTGTCTGAGACCGCTCAGAAAGCCAACGAAGACGCAATGTCGATCATCCAAGCCCGCTTCAGCGAAGGCGTGGAAGAAATGAAAGACCTCGCAGCCACGTCGATGAGCGCGATGAAAGCCGCAGCCTAATTCAGCGCTGCGACCAGCCAGTAAGTTAGACTGTTGATGTGTTTGAGCCGCTTGCCCCACAAGGCAAGCGGCTTTATTGATTCCGGCGTAACCGCTTTTGTAAAGGGACGCACATGGCCGAGATCACTTTCGACGACTTTATGAAAGTCGACATCCGCGTCGGCACGGTCATCGCCGTCGATCCCTTTCCCGAAGCGCGCAAGCCCGCGTACAAGCTGCAAATCGATTTCGGTGATGGCATCGGAGTCAAAAAAAGCTCGGCCCAGATCACCGTGCATTACACGCCCGAAACCCTGCTGGGCCGCAAAGTGATGGCCGTGGTCAACTTTCCGCCCCGCCAGATCGGGCCGTTTATGTCCGAAGTGCTGACCTTGGGCGTTTCTGACGACAATGGCGACATCGTCCTGATCGCACCGGATAAAGATGCGCCGGACGGCTCGCGCTTGCACTGAAGCGGATTTAGACCATCCTGAACGATATAAGGATCGTTCAGGATACTCTAACTTCTTGTTTTGGCGCGTTTTTCCGAGTCGGGCAATGAACCCATTGCCCTTGAAAACGCTCTAGCCCGACGGGATCAGCACTTTGTCGATCACGTGGATGACGCCGTTCGATGTCTCGATGTCGGCTTTTTGCACCGACGCGTTATCCACCATCACGCCGGAGCGCCCGTCGACGGTTACTGTCCCGCCCTGGACTGTGCCCACGGAGATGAACTGTCCGGCGAGCTGGTCCGAGGTCACT
>CALDZQ010000071.1 GCA_937944035.1 uncultured Neomegalonema sp.
AGCGATCCCTGCGGGCGCACAATCGGGCAAACAATTCCGCCTGCGCGGCAAAGGGATGCCGGTCCTGCGCCAAAACCGCGAGGGCGACCTCTACATCGAAGTCGGCGTAGAAACCCCCACCAACCTGACCAAGCGCCAGAAAGAATTGCTCGAAGAGTTCCAAAAGATCGGCGAAAGCAACAAAAACAGCCCCGAATCCGACGGCTTCTTCTCGCAAGTCAAAGAATTCTGGGGCCGGATGACGAGTTGAGTTTTTTCCGCAAATCCACCGTCACTCCGGCGCAGGCCGGAGTCCATTTCTCAAATATCGTTAACAGATAACCATCTGAAAAAACCTGCGCACGTATCAGTCAGATGCGTCGTGACTATCGGCCCGTGGATTGCGTTGCAAAAATCCCGGAGGGCAGGTTAAACTCTCATAATGACATCTAAACTATCAGACGCCATCAGCGCCGTTGAGAAACTGCCGCCGGATCAGCAGAACGAGATTGCCGATGCGATCTAGCTTGCTGTTCGCCGCTGCGAAATTGACGCTGCGCTTGCCGTGGGTGAAGACTCGTTGAAAAGTAGTGACGCGATACCTTTAGACGATGTTTTTTCGCGTTATGCGCCTGAAAATTTTCGATATACGGTCTAATCCGCTGTCACTCCGGCGAAGGCCGGAGTCCATTTTTGAACATTCTTTGATGGTTGCTTTCGATGGACCGATTGTCGGGGTAAGCCGTATACTGCTACTTCAATCTGCCCAGACCACCGGAGGCGCAAACCATGACCACCCCTCTCAACATCGTCATCAACGGTGCGTCGGGCCGGATGGGGCAGATGCTTATCCGGCAGGTTCTTGATACCGACGGCGCGGCGCTTCATGCTGTTACCGAACGGGCGGGCCATGACTGGATCGGGGCTGATATTGGCGAGGCGATGGGCCTTGGCCGCGCGCTTGGCGTAAAGGTCCATGACGACCCGCTGGAGGCAATCCTCGGCGCGCACGCGATGATCGACTTCACCTCGCCCGACGCCACCGTCGCCCATGCCGATCTGGCCGCGCAGGCTAAGCTGGTCCACGTTATCGGCACGACGGGGTTCGCAGATACCCACCTGACCCGCCTCAGCGCCGCCGCCCGCCACGCCGTGCTGGTGCGCGCCGGAAACATGTCCCTCGGCGTCAATCTGCTGACGGTGCTGGCCGAAAAGGTCGCCCGCGCGCTGGACGAGGATTTCGACATCGAGGTTGTCGAATCCCATCACAATCAAAAAGTCGACGCCCCCTCCGGCACGGCCCTGATGCTGGGCGAAGCCGCCGCCGCAGGGCGCGGTGTCTCCCTCGCTGAGGCGTCAGACCGCGCCCGCGACGGCATCACAGGCGCACGAAAACGCGGTGACATCGGCTTCCACGCCATTCGCGGCGGCGATGTCGTCGGCGAGCATGACGTGATCTTCGCCGCCGCCGGAGAGCGCATCGTCCTGCGCCATCTGGCCACCGACCGCCGCATCTTCGCACGCGGTGCGCTGAAAGCCGCCCTGTGGGGGCGGGACCGCAAACCCGGCGAATACTCGATGCTGGACGTGCTCGGCCTTGCCGACTGACACGCGCTGCCACCGGACGGGCATTACCGCAAGGCCGGGTCGCAATAAGTTGCTCGCGTTGACTTAAGCAACTTTGTGGCTAATGATTGCTTAAATATTCAGTGCAACACTTTCACGACATTCTGTAGCAGGGCGCTTCTTTGCGGGGCGCTCTACCGTCGTGAAAGCTGATCTGACATGCAAACTGAGACCACCGCACAAGACTTAAGCGTCGCCGAAGAAACGACCGGGCCGCGTTGCGGCGCGATACTGGACGAAATCGTGGCCACGATGGCCCAGGGTGTTGTGGTTTTTGACGCGAAATACATCGTGTTCTCGAATGAGAAGATCGCGGAAATCCTGGATGTCCCCGCGCATTTCTTCGTGCCGGGCCGGCCGTGGCGTGAGTTCATCCGCCATTCCTGCGAGCGGGGCGATTACGGCCCCGATGCGGTCCCGGACCAGATTTGCGAAAAATTCGCATCCCAACTCGCGGGTGACACGGTGCAGCAGACTTACCGCCTGCTCCCGAACGGTATGCATGTCCGCGTCGATGCACAGCCCCGTGGCGATGGCGGCGGGATCATCACCTATACCAACATCACCGAGCAAATGGCCCTCACGGAACAGATTGAAACCGGCAAAGAACGGATCGAGCAATTCGCTCTGACCGCTTCGGACTGGCTGTGGCAAATCGATTCCGACCTGCGGTTCAGTTATTTCTCCGAAGGTGCAAAGAAGCTGTGCGGTGTCGACCCCGACAGTATGATCGGCAAAACCCGCATGGAACTGCCGCGACAGGAAAGCCAGAACGAGGCGTTCGATGAGCATTGGCAGCTTTTGCTCGACCGGCAGCCGTTCCGCGATTTCACTTACGAATACATCAACTCCGAGGGTGAGCTGATCTGGCTTGCGATCAGCGGCATCCCGCTGTTCACAAAAGAGGGTGATTTCGACGGCTATCTCGGCTCCGCACGGAACGTGACCGACATCGTCGAGCAAAAACAAAAGATCGAAGAGGTGCAGCGGAATCTGGAGATCACCGTCCACGCGCTTGACGCATCGCCCCTGGGCATCGTCGTGCGCTCCGGCTCGGAGGTCATATACGCGAATGCCTGCGCGTCGGATAGGCTGGAGGTTCCGGCCCAGATGCTGGAACGCGGCGCGGCGGTGAAGCCTGTCTACGAGCTTTTGGCATCGCGCGATTCGTTTGAGGGCGATCCCGCCGCCGCTGAGATTAAAGAGACGATCAAAAACGCCACCGACACACTCGCCGCGCTGCCCGGTCATGAGATAAAAACGCCGGGTGGCCGCACGCTGCGTGTGCAGACTGAGGAAGTTTCCGGCACGGTGATCGACACCTACACCGACATCACCGACCTGCGCACCGCCGAGCAAAGCGCTTCAAATGCAGACCGTGCGAAATCCGAATTCCTCGCCAATATGAGTCATGAAATCCGCACGCCGATGAATGGCGTTATGGGCATGGCCGAGCTGTTGTCGAAAACCAAACTCGATTCAAAGCAGAAGATGTTCACCGATGTGATCGTCAAATCCGGCGCGTCGCTGTTGACGATCATCAATGATGTTCTCGATTTCTCAAAGCTGGATGTCGGCCAGATGGAGCTGGACCCCGCGCCTTTCGTGCTCGCGGATGCCATCGAGGATGTGGCGACACTGATGTCGTCGAACGCATCCGAAAAAGGCGTCGAGCTGATCGTGCGCGTGGACCCCGGTTTGCCTGAGATGGTCGTCGGTGATGTGGGCCGTATCCGTCAGGTCGTCACAAACCTGATGGGCAATGCGATCAAGTTCACCAACGAGGGGCATGTCTTCGTCAACGTCCTGCCTGTCGGTACGTCGACGGTCGATGCGACCCAGCGCATTCATTTCGAGGTCAAAGACACCGGCATCGGCATCCCTGAATGCGATATTCACAAAGTATTCGACAAGTTCTCACAGGTCGATTCCTCGGCAACGCGCCGCCATGAGGGAACCGGGCTGGGCCTCTCGATCTGCTCCTCGCTGATCGAGCTGATGGAAGGTGAGATCGGTGTGGACAGCACGGTCGGCGAAGGCTCGCGCTTTTGGTTCGAGATCGATGTTCCGATCCACGGCGAAGCCCGCGCCCTGCGCATTCCGTCCGATGTCTCCAACTCGCGTATTCTGGTGATTGACGACAATGCGGTGAACCGCGCGATTCTGAACGAGCAAACCGCAAACTGGAAATTTGATACCGCAGCGGCTTCCGGCGGTGCGGAGGGGCTGGCGACGATGCGCGCGGCCCGGCGGCGGGGCATCTTCATCGATTGCGTCATTCTCGACTACCAGATGCCCGATGTGAACGGCGGCGATGTTGTCAGAGAGATGAAAGCGGACCCGCTGCTCAGCGATATTCCGGTTATCATGCTGACTTCTGTGGATGAAACCCAGGACGGACAGTCATTCTCCTCGCTGGGTATCCAGAACCACCTCGTGAAACCGGCGCGGTCCTCGCTGTTGCTGGAGACAATCATCGAGGTGATCGAAACCGACCGGGCCGCGAAACGGTCAATGGAGGGCGATGCGAAATTTCTCCCCGCCAACTGGCTGACCGGGGCGGACGCGATACCCCGGACTGAAGCAAAAGCCGCCGTGACCCGGCACGAATCCGATCTCACCACAGCTCCGGCGATGGCGACCGTCGTGTCGAAGTCTCCGAAACCCCCTGTGAACGATGATCCCGAACGGGTGTCATCCGTCGTCACCGCTTCAAAAATCGACATTCTTCTGTGCGAGGACAACGAGATCAACCAGATCGTTTTCACCCAGATTCTGGATGCCTCGCCCTTCAGCTACCGCATCGCCAATAACGGCCGCGAGGGTTTGGCGCTGTACGAGGCGATGAACCCGACGCTGATCCTGATGGATGTTTCCATGCCTCATATGAACGGCATCGAAGCCAGCATCGAGATCCGCAAACGCGAGGGCGGGGGCGGGGAGCGCCGCACCCCCATCGTCGCCATCACCGCCCATGCGCTCAAGGGCGATATGGAGAAATGCTTTGAAGCGGGCATGGACGACTATCTCGCCAAGCCGGTCTCCTTCGACGCGCTGACCGCGAAGATCAATAAATGGATGAAAAAAGAGCAACAGCGCGCTTGAGTGCATCCCCTGCCAACCCTCCCCCCGCAAGCGGGGAGGGGGGCTTTATCGCGCGCAACACCACGGGCTTCTCTGAAGCGATTACCCTGCAAGCCCGTCAAATTCCGCCAAATCGCACGGGTTGAAACATTCGCTCCCAGCGTGTTGACTAGACCGTTACCGGAACCTCCGTCACTTATTGTTGCACGCCGGCCGAATGCGCGGGCGTGACCAAAACAGTTTTTGAGGGATATAAACCATGAAGTTTTCCGCACTCATCGCGGTGGCCGCACTCGCGCTTTCCGGCTGCGCCGCAACATCGAACCAGTATAACACGCCATCGGCCGATGTCGCCAAGCCTGCCGCCAAGGTAAAAGCCGCGAAGTACCGCACGACGGCGCGGGGCACATTTGTCGGGGACAGCGATCACGTAACCTCCGGCACGGCAGAGGTTTTCCGCGACGCGACGGGCTGGAAGATCCGTCTTGGACCTGATTTCAGCCTTGATGGCGGTCCCGACCCGAAAGTCGCGCTCGGCAATGGCGCGTATGTGCCCGGCACGATCCTCGGCAAGCTCACCAGCCTGAACGGCGAGCAAATCTATGCGCTCAAGCCGGGTCTCGACATTGGCGATTACAACCAGATTTATATCTGGTGCGAACAGTTTAACGTGCCGCTCGGCCATGCCAACCTGACCTTGCTCTGACACGATGCCGGTTGTTTGGCGACGGGCGGCATCATCCGAATGTCGGTGCTTTATTTCCGTCGCCCGCCTCGCTACGCTTGCTCTCCAATAAAGACACTTGGGAGCAAGCGATTCATGGCCCGCGAAGATTTTGACGTATTTGAGAAAACCCCGGCCAATTATGTCCCGCTCAGTCCGTTGTCTTTTATCCGCCGCGCTGCCGAAGTGCATGGCGAGCATCCGGCAGTAATCCACGGCGACCGCCGCTATTCATGGGGCCAGACCTATGAGCGCTGCGTCCGCCTCGCCTCGGCCCTGAACGCGCGCGGTATCGGGCGCAATGATGTGGTCTCGTTCATCTGTCCGAACACGCCTGAATTGATCGAGGGGCATTTCGGGGTGAATATGGCCGGGGCAGTGCTCAACGCGATCAACACGCGGCTCGATGCGGATACCATCGCCTATATCCTCGAACACGCGGAATCAAAGCTGGTTATCTGCGACACGCAGTTCTCGCCCGTCCTGACCGAAGCCCTTGCGCTTCTTGGTGATAAAGCGCCCGAAGTCATCGACGTGGTCGATCCTCAAGCCGATCTCAAACCCGGCGAGGGCGCACGCACGGGGGCGCTGACATACGAGGAGATGCTGGCCGCCGCCGATCCCGCCTACGCATGGCAAATGCCCGCTGACGAGTGGGACGCGATGGCGATCAACTACACCTCCGGCACGACGGGGCGTCCCAAGGGCGTCGTCTATCACCACCGGGGCGCTTATCTCATCGCCATCGGCACAATCATGGGCTGGCCGCTGCCCAAGCATCCCAAATACGTCTACATCGTCCCGCTGTTCCACTGTAACGGCTGGGGCCACGCCTGGGCGATGGCCGCGCAAGCCGGAACGATGATCTGCACCCGTGCGATCTCGGCCAAAGCGATCTACGATGCCGCTGCCGACCACGGCGCGCAGTTTTTCGGCGGTGCGCCCATCGTGCTGGGGATGCTTATCAACGCCAAACCCGAAGAGCGCCGCGACTTTGACCACACGATTCAAGCCTTTACCGCAGGCGCTCCGCCACCCCCCGCCGTGCTGGCAAAGGTCGAGGAGTTGGGTGTGAACGTGCAGCATGTCTACGGCCTGACCGAAACCTACGGCCACGTCACCCAATGCGACTGGAAAGCGGAGTGGGACAGCCTGCCCGCCGAGGAACGTGCCGAAATCAAAGGCCGCCAAGGCCCGCGCATGGCCATGTTCGAGGGCGCGAAAGCCGTCGATATGGAAACCGGGGGGGAGGTCGATCATCAGGGTGAGGCGTCAGGCGAGATCATGCTGCGCGGCAACACGATGATGAAAGGTTACTTCAAAAACCTTGAGGCCACCGAAGAAGCCTTCAAAGGCGGCTGGTTCCATTCCGGTGACGCGGCGGCGATTTATCCCGGCGGCTACCTCAAAATCCGCGACCGCCTGAAAGACGTGATTATTTCGGGGGGCGAGAACATCTCCTCCGTCGAGGTCGAGGCGGTACTGTTCAAATTTCCCGGCGTTGTCGCCGCTGCGGTGGTCGCGCGTCCCGATGATAAATGGGGCGAAACGCCCTGCGCCTTCATCGAAATGGGCGAGGGTGAAACCGCCACCGAAGCCGGGATCATCGCCTTCTGCCGCGAGCATCTGGCGGGCTTCAAATGCCCGAAAACCGTGTTGTTCGAGGAGTTGCCGAAAACCTCCACCGGCAAAATCCAGAAGTTCATCCTGCGCGAGAAAGCACGGGGATTGTAAAAATCCCCGCCCCGCATCGCCCTTGCCGGATTTCTGCGCTTTTCCATGCTTGACGCGGCACGATCCGGCACGTATTGAACCGTTCACCCTTGGCGAGGTAGCTCAGCTGGTTAGAGCGCACGACTCATAATCGTGAGGTCGAGAGTTCAAGTCTCTCTCTCGCCACCACTTTCTTTTTTCGAGCGATTTCAAGCAAGGTGGAAGCGCCTTGCGACTCGGAAATCGCGAAAAAACAAAGAGTTCAGCTTTTTGCGTGATTCAAGAATTACGCAAAACGCTGTAGTGAAATTTGACATTCTGCCTCTTGATACTTGAGGCAAATCGTGCCTGCATCGTATCGGCAAAATTATGATGCGAGGGTTTCACGATGATCCGCACCGGCGCGCAATACCGCGATTCCATCCGCGATAACCGCGAAGTCTA
>CALDZQ010000072.1 GCA_937944035.1 uncultured Neomegalonema sp.
CCGGTTAATATATGCCCCGGATGCGCAGTAGGGTTTTGTGCCAACGATGCCGCCATCGCCGTGCTGGCTCATGCCCAGCATGTTGGGCAGGGATACCCAATCGATGGCGTCAAGATAGAGGCCCATGTGCCAGTCATGGGCGGCGTAGGGGCGCACGCCGTGGAGAAGCATGTATAACCCCATGCCCATCAAACGCTCGATATGGTGGGCGTATCCGGTGTCGAGCAGCTTTGTCACCATGTCGCGCAGGCAGGCCATATCGGTCTCGCCCGTCCAGAAGAACGCGGGCACGTCATGGGGGGCGTCGAGGGCGTTGAGGTCTGCGTATTCAGGCATTCGCGTCCAGTAGATGCCGCGTGTGAACTCGCGCCAGCCGAGGATCTGGCGGATAAACCCCTCGACCGCGTTCAGGGGGGCGTGGCCGTTGGCGTAGGCATCGGCGGCGGCGTCGCAAGCCTCGCGCGGGCTGAGCAGTTTGACGTTCATCACGGCGGACAGACGGGAGTGGTTGAGGGTGCTGTCGCCCTCCCACATCGCGTCCTGGTATGTGCCGAATTCCGGCAGGCGGTTCTGGATGAAATCATCCAGGGCGGCGCGGGCGTGATCGCGGGTGACAGGATCGTCAAAGTTGTTCAGAGAGCCGGGAGCATTCGGGAAGCGTGTTTCAACCGCGTGTAAGACCCCGGTTGTGATTTCACTATGTGGAAATTTCTTGCGCGGGACCAGCAGGCCCGGACCGTTTTTGCCAAAGCTGGCGCGGTTGTCCTTGTCGAGATTCCATTGCCCGCCGGCGGGATCTTTGCCCTCCATCAGCAATCCGGTGCGCTTGCGCATGATGCGGTAGAAATCTTCGAGGATGAAGCGCTTGCGCTCGCCCTCAAGCGCCGCGAAATCGGAGACGGTGGTGTAGAAATGGCGGTCTTCGCACAGGGTCAGCCGTTCGCCCGCCGCCTTCTCCAGCATGGTCAGGACGCGGTAATCGCCGGGGCGGACCATCAGGACGCGGTCCGGTGAGCGGGCCTCAATCGCCGCTGTCAGCGCGGCGGAAAGGCTTTCGGGAGCGTTGTCATCGTCGATGCGGGTGTAGAGGACGGTGCGGCCCGCCGCGCGCTGATCTTCGCAAAAATGGCGCATGGCGGCGAAGAAAAAGGCGATGCGGCGCTTGCTTTGCCAGACATAGCCCGCCTCGTCGGCGGCTTCGGTCATCAGGATCGCGTCGTTTTCGGGATCGAACCCGTCCAGCGCGGCGCTGTCATGATCGAGTTGATCGCCGCAGATGACGATCAGATTGCGCAGTTTAGCGGGTGTCGTCTTCGCCGCGCTCATCGGTTGATCTCTTGGAGCGGTTGCGTCTGCACCGCTCCGAGCAGTATTTTACTTCGTCCCAAACGTCCGCCCACTTCTTTCTCCAGGTGAACGGCAAGCCGCACACCTGACAGGTTTTCGTCGGCAGATCGCCTTTGCGACGCATCGGTGGCTCAGGCTTCGTCGAGAAGCTCGGATTTCACTTCTGCCAACAGTAACGCTGATTTGGCTTTGAGTTCTTCAGCGTCAAGCTCGACGTTTTTAGCGGAAGCGTGTTCGAGGATTTTTGCGACGACATCATCATCGCCCGCCTCTTTGAGATCGGCCACGATCAGCGTCGTCGCGAATTTTTCGATCTCGGTCCCGCTCATCCCCAGTTTTTCGCCGACATAGGCGGCTAATTTGCGGTTCCGGCGGGCTTCGGCTTTGAACTGCATTTCCGCATCATGCGCGAATTTGCTCTCAAACGCCTTTTCGCGATCTTTAAACTGACTCATGTCTGATTCCCATTGAGGTAATGTCCGGTCAGCCCGATATAATGCGCCCGCGCCTTTACAGGAAGGGTGTTGCCGCTTTGGGGAGTTGTTTTATGGGTTGGATGACGCCGGTTGACATTTATTGCGAGCGGATGAGTGCCGTTTTTTGGGCGGAGCCGTTGAACGCTGTCTCAAATCTGGCGTTTATTCTGGCGGCGTGGTGGGGATGGCGCGAGGCGGGGCGGGCAGGGCGGACGGATGGTCTGACGCGCACGCTGTGCCTGCTGGTGCTGGCCGTGGGGATCGGGTCGTTCCTGTTCCACACTTTTGCCCAACGGTGGGCCGGTGTGGCGGATGTGGTGCCGATTTTGCTGTTCATCGTTCTGTATTTGCTGGCCAGCATGAACCGGTTGTTCGGGTTGCGGTGGCTGCTGGCGGGGGTGGTGGGGTTTGGCGCGTTCGGCGTTGCCGTGATGGCCGCTGATGCGGTCACGGGTTTTGCCGGGCTGCCCCTGAACGGGTCGGAGGGCTATGTTCCCGCGCTGATGCTGCTGGCCGGATGTGCGGCGGCGCTGGGGATTATGGGTCATACGGCCGCGAAAGGGATTGCGGTGGCGGCGGCGGTGTTTGCGGTGTCACTGACCGCGCGGACCTTGGATCAGACTGTGTGTGCCGACCTGCCCACAGGGACGCATTTTGTCTGGCATTTGCTGAACGGGGCGATGATTGCGGTGCTGCTCACGACGCTGGTGCGGCATGGTCAGCGGGGGGCGTCAAGCGCTCTGCCGTGAGGGCGTAATCATTTCGGGCGCTTTTCTGAGGCGTCCGGTCTGAGCGCTGCGGCTGGTCGCGACGATCATTGAAATCGGGAAGCACAAGCGAACGGATGTGCCGACGCCGACACGGCTTTGCAGTTCGACGAAGCCGTTGTGTTCGTCCATCAGCGCTTTGACCAGCGCCAGACCGAGGCCCGCGCCTTCGCGGTCGGATTTGCGGGTCAGGCTGGAGCGGGCATAGACCATCCAGATGCTTTGCAGATCGCGTTCGGGAATGCCGCAACCCTCGTCGCGGATCTCCACGACCATCACGCGCTTGTCGCGCAGATAGGCGTGGACGACGATCGTGTCGTTCGTCTCCGAGAATTTCATCGAGTTACCGATGACGTTGGTGATGCAGCGCTTGATCGCCATGCGGTCACAATCGACCAGCCAATCGGCCTCGACAGTCTTTGTGATTTTGATCTCACGCTGGTCGGCAATCGCCTGAAACTGGACGACGGCGTCATCGATAAGATGCGTGAAATCAACGTCTTCACGGTATATATCGAACTTACCCGCATCGATTTTTGACAGATCAAGCACGTCTTCGGTCAGGTTGCCCAGATCTTTTGCCGAGCGGTGGACGATGTCGACATATTCGAGAATTCTGTCGCGTTTGATCGTATCTTTCTGGATCAGGATCGCCTCCGAGAAGCCTTGGATGGCGTTCAGCGGGGTGCGGAATTCATGGCTCATATTCGCGAGGAATTGCTGGCGGTAAAAACTCAGATCGCGCAATTTCGCCTCGCTGATTTCGAGAACCCTTGTTTTCTCCAACAGATGCTTGCGCCGTGACCATTCCACCCCGATCAGGAAGATGAACGAGGCGATGAACAGCAGGGACAGGATGAACAGCTTGATCGCGTCGCTTTTGAGGTTTTCCTGCATATTCTGCGACAGGTTGTCATTCTCATCATGCACCGCTTTTGCGATTGCCTCGACGGTGGGACGCTCGCGGATCAGGGTTTCCGCGAAGTTTGACGGATAGCTGCCTACGGAGCCGCTGACAATCTGGTCCGCGACGATGGCCAGACCTTGCAGTCTGGCGAGTTCCTGGCTGAGATTGGCCTCGATGATCGATTGGGCGTAGTTTTCGGCCTCAAGGCTTTGAATTTCCCAGTAAAGCCCTTGCGCGCGGATTATGAGTTCGCTCATGGGAATGCGGCGGTCGCCCAGCTCGTAGCGGAATGCCGCCTCGTGCATATGGGTGTGTGCGATCAATAATTTGAAGCCTGTGGCGCTTCTGTAATCGCCTTGAGAGCTCTCTTCCCATGAATGGTAGGCGTCGATGGCAAAAAGCGCTGTTCCGCATACGGCAAGTGCCAGAATGCCGACCACAAAAAACGGTAGCAAACGAAATATGCTCCGAAAATCATGCATTTTTTGCAGGAAGCTCACAGTGCCTGATCTCGTTATTATGTTTCGCGTAAAGAATTCCAATCTGAATAAGGGGGGAAGGGTTTCTGAATCTTTAAAATCAGAAATAAGAGTTGAATTTTCGTGTGAAATCGCCGGCTGAAATGCGCCGGGGAAATGTCGGACGGGATCGGGTGCGGAGAGGGGGGGGATCGGGATTGCGGGCGCGGCAATCACCGGGGGTGCGGCATACCCCGACGTGCGGGGTATGGTGTTGTCTCGCCAGCCGGAAAGCGCCTGCTCAGGAAGCGTTCATCCACGGGGTCGCGCTGTTGCGGGCCGCTTCGAAGGCGGTGATGGACTGCTCTTTTTCCATCGTCAGGCCGATGTCGTCGAGGCCGTTTATCAGGCAGTGTTTCTTGAACGCATCGACCTCGAAACTGATCGAGCCGCCGTCTGGTCCGGTGATGGTCTGGCTTTCGAGATCAACGGTCAGGCGGGCATTAGCGCCGCGCCCGGCATCATCCATCAGCTTGTCCACATCCTCTTTCGGCAGGACGATGGGCAGGATGCCGTTCTTGAAGCAGTTGTTGTGGAAAATATCCGCAAAGCTGGTGGAGATCACGCAGCGGATGCCGAAATCCAGCAACGCCCAAGGCGCGTGCTCGCGGGAGGAGCCGCAGCCGAAATTGTCACCGGCAACAAGGATTTTCGACTCGCGATAGGCGGGTTTGTTCAGAACGAAATCGGCGTTCTCGGAGCCGTCATCGTTATAGCGCATCTCGGAAAACAGCGCCGTGCCCAGACCCGTGCGCAGGATCGTTTTCAGATACTGCTTCGGGATAATCATATCCGTGTCGATGTTTATCAGTGGCAGGGGAGCGGCGATGCCGTCCAGTTTGTTGAATTTGTCCATCAGAACGCCCTTTCAGATTTGCGAAACGTGTAAGCACGGATCGTAAAGCAGGGCAAGGGCGGCGCGTGAGCGGATCAGCCGGCAAGGGCCAGCGGCGCACGGGTTCGCTTTGGTTGCACGATCGTGCCGGGCAGGGAAAAACAGAGCGTTGCGCCGCCGGGGAACCTTGATTCACTGAGCCAGAAAGCGCCGCCCCGCTGCTCGACCAACTGATTTATCGCGACAAGGCCGAAGCCGGTGGTGGCGTATTTATCGGCATTGGCGCGCAGGGTTGCCGAGAAGCCTGACTCTGCCCCCGCAAAGCCGGGGCCGTCATCGGATACGCGGAAAACCAGCTGTCCCGGCCTTTCGGCGCTTTTCGTAACACTGATGCCGATGTGGTTTTTGGCGAAGCGGGTCGCGTTTTCGATCAGGTTGCGCAGGATCATCTGGGTCGGGACGGCCTCGCATACGATCTCAACATCCGGACAGGTCATTGTCAGCGCGCCCGTCGGGTCGGTCAGGGCGGCGATGTCGGAGATACAGTGGCTGAGATGGAGGTTTTCGGGCGCCGTTTTCTTCAGCCCGATCATGCGGGCGTAGTGCAATGTTTTTTCGATGGTGTCCAATGCGCCGTCCGCGATTTCGCCGACCAGCCTGACCTGATCGATTTTGCGGTCGCCCAGATCGGTGAAATTGGCGAGGACCAATGCATTGATCGCTTTGATATTGCCGATCGCAGGGCGCAGGTCATGGGCGGCCATCGTCATGAAGACCTGCATTTCCTCGTTGCGCTTCAACGCGGTGGCGAGGTCTTTTGCGCCGTCCATGATCGCGTGTTTGTAGCCCGTAACGTCCTGTGCGGAGCCGATAATATGTGTGATGATGCCGCTCTCATCGAATACCGGGCTGAGCGTCGTCTCCCACCAGCATTCTTGTGCGCCGGTTTGAATGACTTCCTGATATTTGAACGGGGTGCGGGTTTTGAGGCAGTGCCGCCAGTTTTTCTCAACCGCCTCCGCCGTGCGTTCGGGCAGCAACTCGTATGCGGTTTTTCCGGCGATGTCGCGGTTACGCAGGCCGACGGTTCTTTCGTAGCAGGGGTTGATCCTCCCGAAAGTAATCAGGTCGCCCTTGATCGAAATCACGAACATCGGCAGATCGATTACGTCGATTGTTTTGGCGATTTCGCAATAGCTCAATGATGCGGTATTCATGGCATGACCCCGTCTGTTTGATGGAATCAAGTTAGCCGGACGGTGTAAATTTTCGTTTGGGCTGAAAGGACGAAGTTTCGCAAATTTTATCAATAAATTTATGATTAATGTGCGGTTACTTTGAATATAGACAACGGGTTAGCGTTGCACCCGGGCTATACCCGTAAAGTTTTAAGCAGTTCCGTTTTCACATTTTCCACCGTCATATCGCTGACCCGGATGTTACCGGGGCGGGTGACTCCGGCGATGTGGGGGGTCAGGATCAGGTTGGGGGTGTCTTTAAATACCGCCGCCGCCTCGCGGGTGAGGGGTTCGGATTCGAACACATCCAGCGCCGCGCCGCCGAGATGGCCGGAGCGCAGAGACTGTGCCAGTGCGGCCTCGTCCACCACGCCGCCGCGCGCGGTGTTTATGAGGATTGCGCCCGGCTTCATCTGTGCAAGGGCGGGGGCATCGATGATGCCGCGTGTCTGGGGGGTGAGCGGGACGTGCAGGCTGAGGATGTCGGCGTTTGCCAGCAGGGCGGCGGCGGTGTGGTGGCGGGTCACACCCGTGAGCACCGCACCGCCGGGCAGATGGGGATCGTAAGCGGCGATCTGCATTCCCAGCGCTTCGGCGCGCGCGGTCACGGCGCGGGCGATGCCCCCGAAGCCGAACAGGCCCATCACAGCGCCCGACACTTCGCCGCCGATCAGGGCATTGCGTGGCCAGTCTCCGGCGAGCATGGCCGCATTGGCATTGTAAGCGCCCCGCCGCAGCAGCATGGCGGTGGCAATGACGTATTCGGCGACGGAGAGGGTGTTCGCCCCGGTCGCGGGGCAGACCGTGATGCCGCGTTCGGCACAGGTCTCAAGGTCGATATTGTCCAAACCGACGCCCAACCGTCCGACAACGCGCAGGTTTGGCGCGGCGGCCAGCACGTCGACATCGACACGGGTACGGTTGCGGACGATCAGGGCGTCGGCCTCTGCGAGCGCGTTGAGCAGGGCGGGGCGGTCATCGACCAGGGTGGGGGCGTAGGTGATGCTAAACCCCGCGCCGAACCGCTCCAACGCGGCCTCATCCATGAATTCGCTAATGACCACGCGGTGCGGGGTGGTGTTTTCGGGAGGAGGTTTGCGTCGTCCCCGGCGATCTGGGGATTGTGCTGCGTCCATCCTTGTAGCCCCCCTGATCGTCGCACGAGATCGTCTTTATACGTCGGTTATTTTTAACGCCGAATTTGAGCGTGTGTCGAATGATTTTTCCGCGCAAGAGGCACAGGAGTAATATTCGATTTTGAGGGTAAATCTGTGTGATTTTTGCCGCTTATGGTTGTGTGCTGAGGGGGTGTTTGCGGGGGGGTATCGTTCGGGCATCGATTTGGCGCTTGACGGGCGCTGGTTCGGGTGGGTATGTTCCTTTTTTGTTCGATATGAAGAAGAGCTTTTTACACTGGACTGGACGCTTGCCATAGACCGTCACCGCGACGCGTTGCTGCGGATGGTTGCCGCGCTGCTCGTTATGGCGGGCGGCGGGGAGGCTATGCCGAGGCATGTGCGGACGGGGATTTGGCGGGTTTTGCGGCCTGCTGAGGCTGCGTTCCGGCGGTTGGTCGTGGTGGTGAAGGTGGTTTTGAAGATTGAGGCGGGGGTGCGTGTTTCGCGCGGTGGGCCTGTGGCTGTGATTGCGGGCGACTCTCAAGGCGCTGCGCGGGTTCCGGCATTTGCGCTGTTCGATGCGCGGAAATCGTTTAAGCCGCGTTCGGCTTGGCTGGGCCGGAAACCGGAGCCGAATATCCGGTTTTTCGACGATGTGGAGGTTTTTGAGCCTGTCGTCGTCTCCTCGCCGGATGATGCGGTCAGTGCGGAACATCTGATGCGGCGGTTATCGGCTTTGCAGGCTGCGCTGGGTGATGTGCCGAAACAGGCGCGGCGGCTGGCGCGGTGGGAGGCCAAGCGTGAGGCTTTGCGGGCCTCAACGGGCAAATATATCGCACCGATCAGGCCGGGGAAGCCGCCCGGTCACAGGGATCGGGGGCGGCATCCGGTGGATTTTGTGCTGAAGGATTGTCATGCGCTGGCGCTCTATGCGCTGCATGATCCGCCGGAGACTGTGTGAGATTTGAGGTTTTGCTGCCCCGTGCATGGCGTGGGGGAGGGTTTTGGTGTGTTTGGAGATAAGCGGGCGACCGGGGGTGGGAGTGGGCTGCGCTTCGCGCAGAACGC
>CALDZQ010000073.1 GCA_937944035.1 uncultured Neomegalonema sp.
GCGACCCGTGCGAATATTCAGGTGCTTGGCGATAAGGATTTTCATCGCCGCATTGGATTGGCTGTTCCAATCAGCAGCGCGATTGCGGGCAAAGCCAACGATCTCGCCGGGTTATTCTCTCTTGATGAGATTTGATCTTAACAACCTGTCCGCCGGGCTTTGTTCCGGCGGACAGGCTTACAGCATAGTAATGACGCGCTTGCGCCAAGGTCATCCGCGATCAGGTTGAACCATAGAGCGCCAGAATTCACGCATGTCTTGGCGGGAATTCTGACTCAAGTTGATCGCGAATTACTCTAAGCAATTCCGACATACCGCCTTACAAGATCAGGATTGGCGCGCAAAGTTTCCGCATCCGCCTCTTCACGGCTTTGGCCGTTCTCGATAAACACCACCCGGTCTGCGATGGACAGAACCGCATCAACCCGTTGCTCCACCAGAATGGTCGCAACATCGGTTTGCTTGAGGTCGACCACAACATCGCGGATCAGCGCGATCATAGACGGTTGCAGCCCCTCGGTCGGCTCGTCCAAAAGCAAAACGCGTGGCTCCAGGCACAGCGCACGGGCCATCGCCAGCATCTGCTGCTCACCACCCGATAGCGTGCCGGAAATTTGCCGATACCGTTCGCGCAAAACTGGAAACAGGTCGAGCATCCGCTCCCGCACCGCCCTCCCCCGCCCGCGCGTCATCAGCCCGATTTCAAGGTTCTCGGCGACGGTCATCTCGGCAAACAAACGCCGCCCCTGTGGCACGTAACCGATGCCGCGTTTGGGGACTTCATGCGGGGGCAGTGTGGTCAACTCCTCCCCGTCAAGCGTGATGCTGCCGGATTTGGCGCGGATCAGGCCCATGATCGTTTTCAGCGTAGTCGTCTTGCCCGCCCCGTTACGGCCCAACAGGCACAGCGTCTCACCGGACCGCGCTGTCAGGCTGAGATCCCGTAAAATCTGCACATCACCATAGCTGGCATTGATATTCGAGAGGGTCAGCATCTATCCCCCCAAATAGGCGGTCTGTACCGCCTTGTTCGAGCGGATTTCATCCGGCGAGCCTTCTGCCAGAATGCGCCCGCCATCAAGGACGGTGATTTGCTCTGCCAGGGCCATGACAACCTGCATATTGTGTTCGATCAGCATCACCGTCGTTTCGCGGGCAACATCTTTGATAAGGGCAATGAAATCCGTGATTTCGCTATCGGCCAGACCTTGGGTCGGTTCGTCCAAAATCAGCACTTTGGGAGCAAGCGCCAGCCCCATCGCAACCTCCAGCAAGCGTTGATGACCATAGCTTTGCGCGGAAGCCGTCTCCTGCGCGCGATCCGCAAGACCCACCCGCTCCAACGTTGCCATAGTCGATTGCTTTAACGCCGAGCGCTCACTTGACAAGGTGATCCGCCTTTGCGTCGGCAGCGCGACATTGTCGTAAAGGCTTAGATTACCGAAAATACTGGTGATCTGAAACGTATACGCGATGCCGAGTGCTACGCGGTCGTGGGCAGGCATCGCCGTTATGTCTTTGCCCCCAAACATGATCCGCCCCGCACTGGGCGGAAAGCGGCCACAGAGCAGACTGACGAACGTCGTCTTCCCCGCACCATTCGGCCCGATAACCGCACGGATTTCACCCTTGTTGAGCGTGAACTGACCGACATCAACAGCCCGTAAGCCACCGAAATCTTTGACCAGTCCTTCAGCTTGAATTTGCGCTATGGCAGCCACGGAACCCACCTTTCCCGCACGCTGCCAAGCAAACCTTTGGGCGCGAAGAGAACCAACAAAACCAGCGCAAGGCCGACGAGCAACAGATAAGCCGACGCAAGGCCGGGCGCTTCAATGCCGAAATTATTCTCAACCAAGGCCGCAAGACCCGGCATGATCGACCCGCTGGCAAGATCGACGAGATAGAACATCAGGATCGTCCCCAACAGCGGCCCCAACGTCGTCCCCGGCCCGCCCAACAGCACCCACAGCAGCGGAAAGATCGAGTATTGCACCGACGCAAACGTAGCCCCCGCATAGCCGAACAGCACGGCATACGCCGCCCCCGCCGCCCCCGCCATTCCTGCGGAAATCACCAGAGCGAACAGTTTGTAGCGAAACGGATTAAAGCCCAGCATCCGCGTCCGGTCTTCATTCTCTCGAATGGCGATCAACACGCGCCCGGCTTTCGATTGAACCAGAGCGAGGCTCATCAGCAGGCAGATCGAGAACAGGATCAGCGCTGCAAAATACCGCGTAGTGGGGTCGGTCAGGTCAATCCCACCGATGCTGCGCACCGTTTGCGGGATCGAAAATCCCTCATCCCCGCGCGTGTACTCGTTGTAATAGAGCGCGGTCAGATAGATGGATTGCGCGAACATCAGCGTCACGATCATAAACCCGACACCAATCGTGCGCAGCGCGAGAAAGCCTACAATCAACCCCAGCGTGAGAGCACAAAGAACGCCGACGAAAAACGCGGGTGCAATGCTCCACTCTCCAATGCGGATCAACAGCGCGCAGCCATACATTCCGGCGGCGAAAAACATCGCGTGACCAAGGCTCAACAATCCCGTGTAGCCGAACAGAATATTGTACCCCACCGCATAAGTCGCCAGCACAAGAATGCGGGCGAGGTTGCCGTGGTGATACGCGTAATGCTCCAGCAGAAAACTCTCGATCAGGAACAGCCCTGCGATAACAACGATATGAAGAACGATACTCCGGATCATGCGGCCCTCGTCCCGAAAAGACCCTGCGGGCGGAACACAAGCACCATCGCAACCAACAACGTCGCGAGAATTTTTGCCAAAGTCGGCTCGTAAAGCGTTGAGATGATACCGTCCGACAGGCCGATAAAGATCGCCGCAACAATGGTCCCGCGCAATGAGCCAAGGCCACCGAGGATTACCACGATGAAGGCCAGCAACAACGGCTCACCGCCCATCAGGTAGTGCGCTTGCTGGATCGGGACGATAAGCACCGCCCCGATGGCGGCCAAGCCCGCGCCAAGGGCAAACACGCCCGCGTAGACACGGTCAACCGGGATACCGAATGCTTGCGCCGTCTCGCGATCATACTGCGTCGCCCGCATGATGATGCCAATCTTTGTGCGGGTCAGGACCAGCCAGACGATCAACATCAATACGATAGAGGCCGCAACCACGATCAACTTGTAGCCAGAATAGCCAAACCACGGTAATTGAATGCGAAAATCGAACGGCGCTTGGACAGGGCGTGCGTCGGGACCGTAGAAAGTCAGTGCAAGCTGTTGAAGGATATATAAAATTCCGATGGTCGCGACGATGGTGGCTTCGGGGTCGTAATTCAGGCGCTTGAGGATCATCCGATCGCAGAGCGCCGCAATCGCCGCCACGGTCAACGGGCAAACCATCAACGCAATCCCGAAGGCCAACCAAGGCGGCCCACCGATGGTGCGTGAGACGAGATCTGTCACGAACCACGCCAGCACCGCGCCGAGCATGTAGAACTCACCATGCGCGACGTTAACCACACGCATGAAGCCGAACACGATGCTTAGACCGAGGGCCGTGAGGGCTAGGACAGCGGCGAGAACCGTGCCTTCAAGCACCCCCGCCGCGAGGAGCGCAGGGTGTGGCATCTCGAAGGGGAGAAGGGAGGTCAAGTCCATAAACTGCGCAATATCTATTCAAGATGAAAATTATAACGGCCAAAGGGAGTCATCGTCGGACTTGTTCAGCGCAAGCGAAGCGCCGCGTGGACGCTCTAGTACCTACTACCCCAAGGTGAAGTCTGGATTGCCGGGACAAGCCCGGCAATGACTGTAAGTGTTAAACCAACTCAAAAACTCATCTTCGTGTAATCGACCTCATCCTCGTAATACGTGTCGAAGATCGACGTGCGGTGGACGGGTTTGAGAACCCCGCCGGAGACCTGACTGATACTCTGATGGCCAAATGCCTGGTGCGTCC
>CALDZQ010000074.1 GCA_937944035.1 uncultured Neomegalonema sp.
CGTGTTGAACCTGACCTGGTGGCGTCCCTGAAGCGCACAAATGGCGACCATACCCACCCCGCGCCCGTTCCACCCATGTGTGCAGATCGACGGGACAGAGCCGTAGAACTCTACACGCTGGCGACGGTCATCATGATGCGCGAACGCCGTTGTTGCACCAAATGACCCGAATAATATTATAGAATAGATTATACGTTTCACGACCTTTCCCATCACCTTGTGTCAACGAGTTTTTAAAGCACTACAGCCCAATCAATCCGCATACAACATAAATTGTTCAAACGTTACAGCAAATTAAACCAGAGCTTTAACAAATAAGGTTGCGTGTCAGCCGTCGCTGAACACCCGCGCAGCCGATCGGGCAGTTTAAGTTCTGTTCTAGACCATCCTGAACGATATAAGGATCATTCCGGATAGTCTAACTTCTTGTTTTGGCGCGTTTTCCAAGTCGGGCAATGAACCCATTGCCCTTGCTAACGCTCTAATTGATCGGTTTGGAAGGCGGGTTTTGTCACGACATTGATGTTGGTTTTCACGGATAGAGGGCGTCATGCGGCAAATGCTTCAAGCGATTACAGGCCGAATTGCGCTTTAAATTGATGCGGCGCATTCCTATTTGTATTATTATGGGGCGTGTAAACCACCTACGAGGAAGTAATTGAATGAACATGTTTGATATTCTGCGCGAGGCGCAGGGCGGTAAGGGTATAGAAAATCTTGCTCAACAATTCGGGCTTGGACCCGACCAAATGAACTCCGTTCTCAAGCAAGTTCTGCCTGCCATGTCCGCAGGCTTCAAACAGCGCACCCAAACGTCGGATGGCTTGGGCAATCTTCTCAATAAAATCCAAGGCACGGACTACGAAGACATCTACGAAGACCCCAACTCCCTGCAACAGGCGGGAACGCGGGATCGCGGGAATCAAGTGCTGGCGGAAGTGTTCGGCTCGAAAGATGTCAGCCGCGAAGTTGCGCAGAAAGCGGAGTTTGCCTCCGGCATCGGATCGACGGTTATCAAAGCGATGCTGCCGATGATCGCGTCAATGGTGCTGGGCGGAATGCAGCGTAAAACCTCCGGCAATTCCGGCATGGGCGGCATTCTGGGGACGTTGATCCAAGGCATGACAGGCATGGGCGGCTCACAGCAACGGCGCGGTGGCGGCGGATTGGATGATCTGCTCGGCGCGGTTTTGGGCGGCGGAATGCAGCAGCAGCAGCGGCAACAACCGCGCGGCGGTGGTGGCCTCGGAGGAATTCTCGGCAGCATTCTTGGCGGCGGCCGTCAGCAGCAGCAACGGCAGGCTCCGCAGAGCGGCGGCTTGGGCGGGGTTCTCGGCGGCATGTTCGGCGGCGGCGCGCGGCAGCAACAAGCGCCGGTTCAACGCGGGCAACAGGGCGGTCTCGATGACCTGCTCGGCGGTATGTTCGGGCAATCTCCCCGACAGCGCAGCAGCACGGGCGATGCCAGCCTCGACAGCGTGATCGGGATGTTTGATGCCGATGAAGACGGCAGTGTCGATATGGACATCCTGCGCCAACTCGCACGGCGGCGGTAACTGTTCAGGCGCTCGCGGCCTTTTCGATGAAGGGTGCGAGTGCGCCGTAGCCGGTTTTGCGTTTCACAAAATTCAGGCCCAGCTTTTCAGCGGCCGCGCGGGCTTTTTGCTCCAGCGCGGGATCGTCGGTCTGGGCCTGATAGACGACGCGGTCATAATTGCCGAAATACATATCCCGAAGGTCGGGGTGACGGTCTAACCCCATCCCTTTCCAGATCAACGTATCGAACTGACGGGCGAGAAAGTCGGTCAGGTAGAACGCACCGATTTCCTCATCAGCGCGTTCGGCGAAAGCGTCCAAACCGTCGAAGAAGGCATAGCAATGCGGCCCTTCGATGCGTTCAACGCCCTCCTCTGCGCATAAAACATCCAGATGCCCGCCTGTGCCGCAATCGGCGTAGACGACGAAGATTTTCGCGGCTCCACGGCTGCGCGCGTCGTGAATTTTTGTGCGCACCGCTCCGGTGATCTTGTCGGGACGGTTGTGCAGCAGGGCGGGAAGGCACTCAAGCGCAAGGCCGCTGAGATTATTCATCTTGATGATGGCCAAGATCTCACGCGCCAATGCCCCGCAGGCGATCAGCAGCGTCTTGCCCTGAAGGCATGAGGAGGACGCTTTCAGCCCCTCCTCAGCGAGGACAAAATCAGAGGGGAGAACGGGGTCAGCCATTTTCCCGCTCCCGTATCAGCTTGAGGCGCTTTGGTTGTGGGTGCGTTGCGCCATGTATTCTTTGGCGGTTTCAACGGCCACAGCAGCATCGCGGCAATAGGCGTCAGCGCCGATTGCTTTACCGAATTCCTCGTTCAATGGCGCACCACCGACCAAGACGACGTAGTTGTCGCGGATGCCTTTCGCCTTCATCTCATCAATCACGACCTTCATGTAGGGCATCGTGGTGGTGAGCAGGGCCGACATACCAAGAATGTCCGCGTCTTCGCGCTCGATGGCTTCGAGATAGTTTTCGACGGGGTTGTTGATGCCAAGATCGACCACGTCAAAGCCCGCGCCCTCCATCATCATCGACACAAGGTTCTTGCCGATGTCATGAATGTCGCCCTTGACCGTGCCGATGACCATTTTGCCCTGCTTTGGAGCGCCGGTTTCGGCCAGCAACGGTTTAAGGATGCCCATGCCCGCCTTCATCGCGTTGGC
>CALDZQ010000075.1 GCA_937944035.1 uncultured Neomegalonema sp.
GCCCAGTCGTGCCAGACATCCAGCGGCGTGCTCGCATTTGCCGCGATTCCGCCCGCCCCCCACAGCACCAGCGTCGGCGCGGCAATCTTGCGCCCCGCAGCACGGTCGGCAAGATCATGCTCCACATCGACCGACGCCCCCGCGCGATAATCATCGCACATCGCTTTCAGCCGTGCGGGATCGGCAAAATTGCGCCGGTATTCCGCCATCGCATCGGCGGCGAAGCTGTCCAGCGACCGCGCCATCGTCCAACTCGCCAGCGTCGTCTCCAGAAAATGCGCGGGCGCGGCGGCGATCATCGTCTCCGGGAACGGGTAAGGCTGCGCCAGAAACGCCCAATGATAGATTTTCAGCGCAAACGCCCGATCCATCTTCGCCCAGTATTCCGACGTGGGCAAAATATCGAGAATCGCGAGGCGCTGCACACGCTCCGGATGATCCATCGCCAGCCGGTACGCGACCCGACCGCCCCGGTCATGGCCCGCAAGATCGAAGCGCACATGCCCCAGCACGCGCATCATATCGATCATCTGCACCGCCATTTGCCGCTTGGAGGCAGAATCAACTGATGCGGGAGTATCGCTCAGCCCGTATCCCGGTAAATCCGGTACGATCAGCGTGTGCCGCGCCGCCAGCGCCTCCGACACCTGCCCCCACATCAGCCCCGTCTGCGGAAACCCGTGCAACAGCAGCAGCGCAGGCCCGCTACCCGTGATTCTGACAGAAAGAACCCCGCCGGACGTTTCAATCCTGCGGGGTTCAATCGTGTTCAACGGCGCCATGATAGCGGCTTATCCGGCTTCGCGCACATCAAGGCCCAACTCACGCACCTTGCGGTACAGGGTCGAGCGCCCGATGCCCAGGCGGCGGGCGATTTCAGACATGTGGTTCGAATATTTGTGGATCGCCAGATGAATCATCTCCGCCTCAACCTCGGCCAACGTCCGCAAATGGCCATCCGCATCGAACGCGGTCACGCCGCTGCCTCCGGCCGATCCGTGCAGACCCTCGCCATCCATGCCGGCGGAGGCCATCGCCTGTTCCCCCTGCGAGCCGATGCCCACAATCTGAGGGAAGTCATGCAGCGTCAGCAGCTCGCGGTCAGACAGAACGACCGCGCGATAGACCGCGTTTTCCAGCTGCCGGACATTGCCAGGCCAGCGGTATTCCGTCAGCATATCCCGCGCCGAGGCTTCGATCCCGCGCACGGGTTTGCCCTCTTCGGCCGAGACTTTGCGCACGAAATAATCGATCAGTTCAGGAATATCGTCCTTACGATCGCGCAGTGGCGGCAGGTTCAGCGGGAACACGTTCAAACGATAGTACAGATCCTCGCGGAACGTCCCTTCCGCAACCAGCTGTTGCAAATTCTTGTTCGTCGCAGAGATCAGGCGGATGTCGACCTTGACGGGCTTCGCACTGCCGACCGGATCGACCTCGCCCTCCTGAATCGCGCGCAGCAGCTTGACCTGCACGTTCAGCGGCAGCTCACCGACCTCGTCCAGGAACAGCGTCCCGCCATCGGCCTCTTGGAATTTACCGATTTTCTTCGAGGTCGCCCCCGTAAATGAGCCTTTCTCGTGACCGAACAGAATCGATTCGACCAGATTCTCAGGAATCGCACCACAGTTCACCGCCACAAAGGAGCGGCCGGAGCGGTCAGACGCGCCTTGGATAGCGCGCGCCATCACCTCTTTACCGACACCTGATTCGCCTTCGATCAGGATCGGGATATTCGACTGCGCCGCCCGCTCGGCCAGCATAATCGACTGGCGCATCACCAGGCTTTTCGCGATCAGGTCACTGAAAAGAAGGCGGTTATCAGACTTACGGGACAGCTTCGACAACTCACCCGCAAGCACATTGATCTTCAGCGCATTCTGAATTGAGACCTGCAACCGTTCCGGGCTGGCCGGCTTGACGATAAAATCATTCGCCCCCGCCTGCATCGCCTGCACCACGGTTGTGACAGATCCGTTCGCGGTCAGCACCACGATCGGCAGGGCAGGCATTTCAGGACGGATTTCCTCCAGCACGTTCATACCGCTGACGCCCGGCATGACCAGATCGAGCAGCAGCAGATCAACCGACCCGCCTTTCGGTCCGCGCAGTGTTTCCAGCGCCACACGGCCATCAGACGCGGTCAGCGTCCTGTATCCCTGCGCCCCCACAACAGATTCCAACAACCGACGCTGGGCCGGGTCATCATCTACGATCAAAACTGTCTGTGCCATCGGCCCGCCTGCTCTTTAAAATTCGCCGTGCTGCATTTCGTTATAAGATTAAAGAAATCGCACAGTCAGGTTTCTTGTTTGATTGCGTTAAGTTATCGGCAATATTTCCAAAGTCGTACACATTATGTGATTTATCTGCCCCATAGCACTCTATATTTGCACTGATGTGGGGCATTTCGCAACACATAATATCAAAACGACACAGCACTGAAAAGGTTAACAAATCGTTACCGGGATCAAAATGGCATAAAAAAACCGCCCCTGATTCTCACTGTACCACAAGGCGACAACAGCGATAATGATTCGCGTACTGTGCTATGAATGCTACGCCGCCGGAAAAAGCCGATTTATTGGATGCACGCTTTCTTTGAAGTGTTTGCACTCCCTTGCAAAACGTGGCAACTCTGTGAGTGCAAACGTTTGTGATGGAAGATTGTCACGGCGTACAAGTGACCAGAATGTGTTGTAACACTCAAGTTTTACGGAGACGAGGGATGAAAACATTATCCCGCATTATGGCCGTCACTGCGCTCGTTAGCGTAGCCGGCTGCGGAAAATTACCTGGCGCCAGCCTTGGCGGGACATTCCTGACGGGGCCATTCCTTGGCCTCAACATCCCTAGCGAAGGCCTCGGTTTCCCGGCTCAAACGTATAGCGCGGCTCTTGGGCGCGAGTACCAAACGCTTGCCCGCATCGCTGCGACGGAAGATGTTAACTGGATCGATGCCTCTGCATATATGCGCAAGGGCTATGCCGCTCTGCGCGGTGAGCAGGTTCAGCCTTGGGCGCCTTCAGCGCTCGGCCTGTCCGGCGAAATCGAGTCGGTTTTCCAGCGCGTCGTTTCGACGGTTAACGCAAACGCAGGCCGCAACCCGGTTGCTTGCGCCCGCGCTGTTGCCCTCTACGACAACTACGCTGAGGAGCTTTCGGAAGGCGCACACTCCTGCACCGACCCGGCAAGTGTTCTTGCAGAGTTGAATGATGCGCTCGGCGCATGTGGTTATGCGCAGGCAGTCGCGCCTCTGCCCCCACCACCACCTGCACCAGCGCCGGTATATGTCGAGCCGACACCTGCACCAGCGCCGGTATATGTCGAACCGACACCTGAGCCTGTATATGTCGAGCCGACACCTGAGCCTGTATACGTGGCTCCGGAGCCAGCCGTTCAGGCAGAGCCTTACGACGCATGTAGCTACGCAAGCGTTCCGGCCAACTGTACCTGCGACGGTTCATCAGGCAACGCGATCCTGACCTGTGAGCGCATTGTTGAAGTGCCGAAAGAGGTCATCAAAGAGGTTGAGGTTGTTCGGACGGTTGAGGTTCCTGTACCGGCTGCTCCAGTGCCTGTCGCACCGACACCTCCACCAGTGGTTCCAGCCTACACGCCACCACCTCCTCCTCCACCGAGTGCGCCTCAAAACTACACGATCTACTTCGGCTATGATCGCTACGATCTGACCGCAGAAGCCCGTCAGGTGATTGATGAGGCAGTGGCCGCGTTCCGCGCCTATGCCGCTCCGTTCATGGACATCGTCGGTCACACCGACAGCCGTGGTTCTAAGTCGTACAACACCCGCCTCGCACAGCGTCGTGCCGATGCGGTTGCCGGTGCGGTTTCTTCCCGTGGCGTAGATCGCTCGGCCCTTCGTGTATCGGCCAGCAGCGAGCTTGATCCTGCTGTGACCACCGGTGACGGTGTTCGCGAGGCGCTCAACCGCCGTGTGACGATCACAATCGTCCAGTAAGCGGATCGAACGAAACGAATAGAAGCCGCCCCGATTGAGTTCGGGGCGGCTTTTTCTTTTGTCACACAAAAACAGCCATGAAACTCAGCGATTATAACACTTTCTGCGCCTCCCTCCCGCAAACCACCACAGTGGTTCAATGGGGCGGTGCGCATGTGTGGAAAGTCGGTGGTAAAGTCTTCGCCATTGCGTGGGATGATCCCGACGGCCTGCAAGTCACCTTCAAGGCATCCGAACTCGCTTACCATATCCTCAGCGAAGAACCGGGCCTGCGCCCCGCGCCTTACATGGCGTCACGCGGCTTGAAATGGATACAAAACTACGCGGAACCCGGCCTCGAAGACGATTCCCTACGCGACCATATCGACGCGTCATACCGCATGGTCGTGGCAAAACTCACTCGTAAGAAGCGTGTTGAGTTGGGATTGGAGTAACTATCCCAACTCAACACGCGCTGGAAAATGAACCACCAAAAGCCTTTTAGGAATCCCCCCTCACAGCGCCTTCGCTGTCACAACGATCTCGATCAGATCGGTCGGCTCCAAATCCGCCCCGACACAGGCGCGTTGAGGCCAGTTGTCCCGCTTACCGATCCAATCGCACCAGATCGCATCCATCGCCTTCTTATTGCGCATATCGGTCAGATAGATCGTGGCTTGCAGCAACCCCGTTTTCCCGCTCCCCGCCTCTTCCAGATACCGTTCCAGCGCGGCGAGCGTGTTGCGCGTCTGCCCCTCAATCGTCGGCGCGGAGTCAGGGTCGGTCGCAACCGCATAGACCAACCCGCCATGCGCCACCGCACTGCATCGGCCCTGATACGGCCCGTGAACCCGTTGTGTTGTCATCATCCGTCTCCCAACAAGCGCGCATCAAAAGGATAGTTGGTCAGGTTCTCGACCCCGTCTTCGGTAATCAGCACCTGATCTTCCAGCTTCACCCCTTCGCGACCGCCGACCGCCCCGACATACGCCTCAACGCACAGCATCATCCCCGGCTCAATGTCGTAATCATACGGCCCTTCGATCCAGTCCATACCATAACGCACAATCGGCCATTCATCGCACAGGCCCACGCCATGCATCTTCGAGCCATAGCGTTGCGGGGCGAATTCGGGGGGCGGATTGCGCCCCCCCATCGCGATCTCCCTGATCGATTTTCCGGGGCCAAGAATCGCCGTGTTCTCGACAATCTGCGCATGGGCCTCGCGATACAACCGCCGCTGCTCCGCATCCGGCTCGCCATCGCCCAAAAGCCATGTCCGCGAGATGTCACAGCACATCCCGTAACAACCGATCAGATCGGTATCGAACGCCAGCAACTCCCCCGCCGCCATCACACGCGGCCCGCATTCCTGAAACCACGGATTCGTGCGCGGTCCGGTCGAGAGGATACGCGTCTCGATCCACTCGCCCCCGCGCTTGATGTTCTCGGCATGGAGAACCGCCCAAACCTCGTTCTCCGTCATCCCCGGCTCCGCCGCCCGTTCCATCGCCGCAACCGAAGCCTCGCACGCATTCATGGCACAGCGCATGGCGTTGATCTCGTCCGGTCCCTTGATCGCGCGGGTTTTCTCGGTGATTTCCTCGCCATCCAGCAGTGTGATCCCGATGCCGCGCAGGGCATCCGCGCCGTGCAGCATGATCTTATCCACGCCCAACCGCCGGTTGCCACCGCAATGCTCGGCCATCAGCGTCTCAATCTGTCCGGCAAACTCATGCGCGACCTTCTCGCCGTGATCGCCGCTGGCGAAGTAGAACATCGACGCCCCGCCCCGCACCTCGCGCACCAACGGGTTGTATCCGGAAAGGTAGGGCAGTCCCTTATACTCCCACAGCACCATATGCCCGTCCGCGCCCAGAAACACCGCCCGAAACGGGTTATGCGTGTTCCACAACTGCATATGTGTCGTGTCGGTCGCGTAGCGGATGTTCAGCGGATCGAACAGCAGCAACCCGCCACAATCGCGCTCCGCCATCGCCGCCACCAGCCGCGCGTGACGGAACTCGCGCATCCGCGTCAGGTTCGGCGCGGTCAGCCCCGCCGCCGCCCATTCCTCAAACGCCAGCGCGGTCGGGCCGATCTCAACGCGGTCATTATCATCGGGCGAACCGTCCGGCTTCAAACCCGGCGCGATCTTGCGGGTTTGCGCGTGATGTTCGGGACCATCCATCGTCTGTCTCCCTATTGCGGAACCAAAGCCTGTGCTTTTTGCTGGAATTGCGCAAGCCTTCCGCGCATCACTGACAGGACCAGCAGAAGGACCGCGACATGACACGCAGCATCGGTGAAGCCCTCGTAGAACAGCTTGAAGCGCGCGGTGTCGAGGTCGTATTCGGCATCCCCGGCGTCCATACGGTCGAGCTGTATCGCGGCCTCGGCGCATCAAAAATCCGCCACATCACCCCCCGTCACGAGCAAGGCGCGGGCTTTATGGCCGACGGTTACGCGCGGGCCTCCGGCAAGCCGGGCGTCTGCTTCCTCATCACCGGCCCCGGCCTGACCAACGCGATCACGCCGATGGGGCAAGCCTTGGCGGACAGCATCCCGATGCTGGTGATAACCGGCGTCAACAAACGCCCCTCCCTCGGCAAAGGACGCGGCCACCTGCACGAGCTGCCCGACCAGCAGGGATTGGCCGCCACGGTCGCCCTCGCCTCCATCCAGGTGCGCGAGGCCGCCGACCTCGCCCCCGCCATCGGGCGCGCCTTCGCGATATTGGAGGGCGAGCGCGGCGGCCCGGTGCATATCGAAATCCCCACCGACGTGATGCCCCTGCCCGCCGACCCCGATGCGCTGCCGGAATCCCCGCACACCGCACCCAGGCAGCCCGACCTCACCAGCCTCGCCAACCGTCTGAACGCAGCAAGCACGCCGCTGATCCTCGCGGGCGGCGGAGCAAAACGCGCGGAGGCCGGCCTGCGCGCGCTTGCCGAACGGCTCGACGCCCCCGTGATCCAAACCGTCAACGCGCGCGGCCTGATGCACGCCCACCCGCTGACCATCCCGTGCAGCCCCAGCCTTACCGCCGTGCGCGAGATGATCGACGCCGCCGATTGCATCCTTGCGCTGGGCACAGAGCTTGGCCCC
>CALDZQ010000076.1 GCA_937944035.1 uncultured Neomegalonema sp.
GGCGGGATTTGGCCGTCGAGCAGCCAGCTTTGCGCGCGCGGGCCGTCGCGGTGGAAATGGGTCCAGACCCATGCGCCGTCCTCGACGGGGTCGTCGAGTTGGTCCCAAGTGATTGATTCCGCTGTGCCATCGCTTTGCAGCAACCAAGCGCCGAGCAGGCCGTCATTTTCGATTTCCATTGGGTCGCTCTCCTACGATTGGTTTTCAAGGATTGCCGCCGCCGTCCGCGCTCCGGCATCCAGCGCGCCTTCGATCAGGCCGGGACTGCGGGCGGCGGCCTCGGCGATGGCGAAGCGCAGGGTTCCGTCCCACTGCGCCGCGCGCAGGATGGCGGGGCGGATTTCGGGATGTCGGGGCGGTTCAGTCAGGTCGCGGGGGCTGGCGATGAGGGGATTTGCGGCCCAGTCCTCGATCTCCAGCGCGACCGGATTTGCGGCATTCGCGCCGAAACAGCGGGTGAGTTGCTCCAAAACCGCGTGTTTCAGCACGTCTTGATGGGCGGCGCGATCTGTGGCGGGCCATCCGACGAAGCCGAAGAGGGCGGCGGGGGAGCCGTCCGCGCCGCAGTGGTCATGGATTTCGACCAGCGGCCCGACCTGGCTGGCCACGCGGCCGGAAAGGCCGGAATCCCGCCAGAAAGCGCACTCGTAGACCGCGAGTGCCTTGGCTTGCGGGGCCATCCATGTCGGGCTGGCTTGCATGGCGTCGAGCAGATCGGCGGGCAGGGCGGGGGTGTAGTCCAGCGCCGCCGCCACGCGCAAAGGCATTGATAAAACGATGGTTTTCGCGCTGTGCTCCGCGCCGTCCGCCGTCCTCAGCCCGTCATGCGAAATCCCCGCAACCCGCGCGCCGTACCGCACAACCCCCTCCGGCAACCGCGCCTCCAACGCCGTGACCAGCGCGCCCGGACCGCCCGTTATGCGCCGGATTCCGTGCTGTCCGGGCAGTGGCCGCCGCATGGGAGCCTGTCCGGCCGCCATGTCGATCAGCGCGTCCCCGGTCTCGTATTGCGGAAAACTCTCCACGCCGAGGCGCGCCAGCCAGTCACGGGCCACGGGCTGATGCGCGGGCCATACCCAGCTTGGCCCCAGATCACCGAGAGCCGCACCATCCGCGCCTTTCAGCGTCTTGATCCGCCCGCCTGAGCGCCCCGCCGCCTCCAAAACCCGCACCGACAGGCCCGCTTCGCACAGCAGATACGCCGCCGTCAGGCCGCTGAGGCCCGTGCCCGCAACAATCACGTCTAACACTTGCCTATCCCGTCCGGTTGCGCTCTATATCCAGCATAGAGGGATAACGCCAATGCCGAAACAGCTTTCATATCCAGTGATTTACGAGATGTTCTCGCGCTTCCGCGATAACTGCGCCGAGCCGTTGGGGGAGCTGGATCATACCAACGCTTTCACGCTGATTGTGGCGGTGGCACTGTCCGCGCAGGCAACCGATAAGGGTGTGAACAAGGCCACGGCGGACCTTTTCCCCATCGCCGACACGCCGGAAAAGATGCTGGCACTGGGCGAGGAGCGCCTGATCGGGCACATTAAAACGATCGGCCTGTACCGGAACAAGGCCAAGAACGTGATAAAACTGAGCCGGAAACTCATCGACGAGTATGGCGGCCAGGTTCCGACCTCGCGCGCGGCGATGGAGTCGCTGCCGGGCGTGGGGCGAAAGACGGCGAACGTGGTTTTGAACATGTGGCACAAGCATCCCGCGCAAGCGGTGGACACGCATATCTTCCGCTTCGGCAACCGCTCCGGCATGGCGGTGGGTAAAGATGTCGTCGCGGTCGAGCGCGCGATTGAGGACCACATCCCCGCCGAATTCGCCCTCCACGCCCACCACTGGATGATCCTGCACGGACGGTATGTGTGCAAGGCGCGCAAGCCGGAATGCGGGACGTGTTTGGTGAGGGATTTGTGTGGATTTGAGGAAAAGACGGGATAGAGTCTGACGGAAATAGATAAGCGAGCGACCGAGGGCTGGTGTGGACTGCGCTTTGCGCAGAACGCGCCCGCCCGTGGGGCGGTCGGTCGCGTGTCGCCGTTGCGCGGCTCCGGCAAAAGAACCACCGCACGCTTGCCATCCCCCATGATCCGGTGTCAGATGGCGAACCACAACCGGAGACCACACTATCGCGCAGATTGAGAACGAAGAGCAGCTTGAAGCGTGGCTGAAAGACAAGCCCCGCGATGCCTGCGTTGCCATCGCCGCTCGCGCCGCGTTGCGGGTGACGCCGTTGTTGGTGGGCGTGCTAGATGTGAAGATAGATTTTGTTGAAACAACCTTTTTTCTGCCTGTATGGTGGTACACCTTTCTGAGTGTGTCATACGCGTTTAGGCCCACCACCTTGATAAGAAACAACGGCCCCACCGTTTACGCCAGAGCTATCGGCTCTCCTGCTGCTGGCTACGCCGCTGCCGCTGCGGCTAATACTGTTTCCTCTTTATCGGTTCCCGCCGCCGCCGGCTCTGCCGCCGCCGCCGCCGCTAGAGCCGCAGCCGACGCTTCTGTTTGGGAAGCGGTCTCCCGCGACACGGATCTGTTGGATGAGGGCAAGACGGTTGCTGATCTTTTCAGACTGCGTCTCTGGCATGACG
>CALDZQ010000077.1 GCA_937944035.1 uncultured Neomegalonema sp.
AGCGCCGCCTCCATCGCCTTGTGGTAGGCTCCGGTCGGCTCAAAAACCACCCGAACGCTGGTCGGGTCGCCAATCCAGGCGATCAGGGCTTTGTGGCCCGCGCCTGTATTGGCGAATTGCCGTGCCTCTCCGGATGTCAGATGATGACAGTCCAGAGTGTCTTTCGATATGTCAATTCCGATGATACTATGATCCATCTTTTCCGTGTCCCATGCTTGTCATACGGAGCGAAACTCCGTGTATCCGTTCGGGCCTCAGGGAAAGACGGAGGCGATCAAACTGTAGCGCAGCCCTCAAAAGCTCGCGTTATCACGATCCGACCTCCGCCACCGTGAGCGGGTGGCCACCCGCTCACGGCAGTTCATTCAAAACAACGAACCGTGGAAATCATAAGACAAGCGTTATCAAGGGCAATGGGTTCATTGCCCGACTCGGAAAACGCGCCAAAACAAGAAGTTAGAGTGCCCTGAACGATCCTTATATCGTTCAGGGTGCTCTAGCCTCAAAGCTGTTTTGCCAATAAGAACAGTGTCATACCCCGCGAAGGCGGGGTATCCGTTTGTCCAGACTTGTTGAAAATGGATTCCATGCCGCCAGCGGCCGACGTGTGTGAATACCTCAGGATATTAAGCCGGCGCCTGCGATACGGGCGCTCCCCTGAACCACGGCAACCTGCACCAGCGCGGTTCCATGTCTTCGGGCACGCCCGCCGCGCGCATGGCGGCGATGGACCAGCGGGGGCGGTCGCGGAGCATGGCGCTGTAGAGATCAAGCGCGCCGGGGCGGTTATAGACCCCCCAGTGACAGGCGCGCCGTGGCGCTCCCTCAATCGTCGCGCCGCGTTCGGCCAGCCAGTCCGTTGTCCCGGCGCGGTCAAGCTGTACCGCCAGCCAGTTGCCGCGATCCGCACCTAAACCGCGCGCGCCGATGCCGATGCGGCGGGGGCCGGGCAAGGGCGGCGCGAACCGCTCCAACAGCACGTCGAACACATCGTTCTCGCGGGCGAGGAAGGCGTAGATTTCGGGCGGACGACCGCGCGCAACGGCGTCGACACTGGCCAGTGCGCGGCGGGCGGCGATGGCCAGCTCTGCGGGGCCGAGCAGGATGGCGCGGCCCATCGCGGCGATCAGGTCCGGGCGGCGTTGGTCTGCGGCGTGGCGCATGGCAGACAGCACGACCCGCGCGCCGAGGCTGTGCGCGACGAAATCGATCGGATGGCCGGGAAAACTGCGCGCGATCATCTCGACGGTGCGCAGCAGGGCGCGGGCGGCTGTGTCGGCATCCGCATAAGCGGCACAAAAGCGCCCGAAGCGTGTATCGGGGCGGCTGTCCCATCCGAAGGCGACGCACAGGCCGTCTTGCCCCGTCGTGTCATCAGCCGAGAAGCCGAGGCCCAGCGGCCAGCTCGCGGCGCGGTGCAGGCGGTCCGATTTGAGACGCTCCGCATCGAAATGGAACAGAAACTCGTGCGGGTTGACGGCGGCGTGGGCGAACGGGTTGTAGCGGTAGCCGTGGACGAGAATGACGATGGGTTTTTTGTCCGCGAGGGCAGGGGCGGCATCGCGGATGTCCTGAACCTGCAAGGCTGGCGCATCACGGCCCGCTTCCGCGTCATAGAGCCGTGGCGTCGCGCCCGTGGCAGCTATACGGAGAATGGCCATTTATGCGTGCTCCCTCTGGTTTGCGCCCCTGTGCGGCGGGGCCGGTGATGGTTTTATAACGCCACGCAGAGACGGCTGGTTCCATCGATGCGCTCATCGCAATGTGCGTGGTTGAGAGCAGTGCAGGAACGGGGCCAAAAGAGAGATCAGGTCAGCGAGAGCAGCAGATCGTGCCAGCCGTGACAGGCGCGCAGGATGAATCCGCCCGCCAGATGCAGGCGGTCGAGGCCCGTCCACAGCAGGCGCGTTAGGAAGACACACAGCGCGGTGCAGGCTCCGGCAGTGAGGGCGATCATAATGTGGGCGCGCATGGCGACGATGGCGGGTTTGCCGTTGGTGTGGTGTTCGTAAAGTTGCGCTGCGCAAGTGTTGCGCAGCTTTTCCGGCCAGCACAGAGCGATGACTGTGCTGAAGAGGGCGAGAATAAAGTGGAGGAAAGTGGGGAGGAGGGTGGTCAGGAAGGTGATAAACAGCCACATATGCGCCGCCGGATTGGTGAAGACCGCGTTCAGGTCGATGACCGTATTGCCGGAGAGCAGATTTACAGTATGGGCGAGGCTAATGGCTGTGAGGCAAAGCAGGAAAAACAAGATCAGGCCAACGACGACATCGAATAAACCCCAGAGGAATTGCCCTGATGGGCTTTCACTGGCCAACCCGCGCCGCAGCAGATTGCGGGTGGCGGTTATGGAAAGGAAATCAAACTGGGCGTTAACTAGCGGCAGGAGGCCGAGAAAAAGAGTTAAGCTGGTTGCGTTCGCATTGAGATCAATGTTCGTTAATAATATTCCATAAAATGCCAAAGCCAATGGGACAAAAATGCAATAGGCTGTTTCAGGGTGGCGTTTGTGTAGCCATTTCAAAGAATTTAAGGTAAATAGCATGGTAGCAATCAAGAAAATCAATGATAAGATAGAGCTTGTATCATAAGGTGTAATGGACACGACAGTTATGATAAAAATTGATAACAAAACTGAGTAAGCACCATTAAATCTGTATATCCTTCTAGATACAGCAATGAAACAAATTAAATTAAAAACAGGCATTGCTGAAATAAAGAAATTACTTAAAATAATTGAAATTATAGAAGCTAATAAAAGTGCAATTGTTACAAATATTAAATAAAAAAATGACGACAAATTTTTCAATATTGTTAAAATTTTACTTTTATTTAAAAAATATGTAGCCAGAAAAATTAATCCTACCGCAATCAACGCTCTATTTGTCTGTGTCGCATCCGCAGCAAGGATTTCGATGCCGCCGATCAGGCCGGGGATGCCCTGCGGTGATACAGTCCATTGTCCGATAACGAACAGCAGCGGGTAGAGCAGCGATACCAGCAGGCATTTATCGTATAGCCGCCAGCCCCATGCGCGGCTGAGTGCGGTTTTGGGGTCGCCCCGCTTGATAGCCTCCGGGTTCAGCCGTTCATCCACCCAATCGAGAGCACCTTTCAATGCCGCACGATAAAAAGTGCGCGGCGGGGCCAAAGTTCCGGCGGGGGGCTGTTTACTTGGCTCGACAAGGGCTTGCCGCAGCACTTTCAAGCCATCGCCATCGCTATAGAGGCTGGTTACAAGGTAAGCGATTCCTGTAGTGATGAAGAGCGTCGCGACCTCAAGCGGAAGTGACGGGGTGGCCGCCTTTACCCCGATCGTGGTGATTATCAGCGCAAGGACGGCGATAAAATCCATTGATGTCCCCGTCTTTTCCTCTTGCGCGCGCAGATTGCGTTACCGCGTATGAATTGTCACGCGGGAATGGTCGCAGGTGGAAACGCATGTCGCAATGGTAGTGTGAAACCGCTTTCCAATCTCCGGTCGGCGCGGCATATCTTGCGTCATGCAAACCGAGACATATTACGCGGCCAGCGCCCGCGATACCGCCCCCTATCCGCCTCTGACGGGGGAGATCAGCGTCGATATTGCCATCATCGGCGGCGGGCTGACGGGGGTGAACGCGGCGCTTGAGCTGACCCAACGCGGCTATCGCGTCGCCTTGCTGGAGGCGGAGCGCATCGGCTGGGGCGCGACCGGGCGCAATGGCGGTCAAGTGACCGGCTCGCTGTCCGGCGACGAGGCGCTGACCAAGCATCTGCGCAAGACGCGGGGGTCGGCGGCGGAGGATTTCGTCTGGGGTTTGCGCTGGCGCGGGCATGAGATCATCCGCGAGCGCGTCGCCCGTTACGGCATCGACTGCGACCTGCGCCACGGGCATCTTCACACCGCCTACAAACCCGCCCATATGGCCGAATTGCGCGCTACCTGTGACGAAGCCCAACGTCGCGGGATGGGCGATGACGTGGCGCTGCTCGACACGGGGCGCGTGCATGAGTTGTTGGAGACGCCGCTTTATCACGGCGGCTTGCTGAACCGGCGCAACATGCATCTGCACACGCTCGACCTCTGCCGGGGTGAGGCGCGGGCGGCGGCGGGGCAGGGGGCGCAGGTGTTTGAAGGCTCGCCCGTGACGGAGATTATTCACGGGCAGCGGCCTGTCGTTGTGACAGCGGCGGGGCGTGTGAACGCCGATACCGTGCTGCTGGCGGGCAATGCGTATCACCGCTTGGAGCGCTCGAAGATGGCCGGAAAGCTGTTCCCCGCTTCGCTGGCCAACCTCACAACCAAGCCCCTGCCGGAAGCGGAAGCAAGGGCGATTAATCCGCAGAATCTGGCGGTTTATGACACGCGCTTTATCCTCGATTACTACCGGATGACCGCCGATAACCGCCTGATGTTCGGCGGCGGAGCGAATTATTCCGGCAAAGCCTCCCCCGACATCGCCGCCGAACTGCGGCCCTCGCTGGAGCGCACTTTCCCCAGATTGCGCGGGGTCGGGATCGAATTCGCGTGGTCGGGGCAAGCGGGGATTGTCCCGAACCGTGTGCCGCAGCTTGGCCGCCTGTCGCCCAACGTGTTCTACGCGCAGGGCTATTCCGGCCACGGCATCGCCACCTCGCATATCGTGGCCGAGATTATGGCCGAAGCGATTGCGGGCACGATGGAGCGCTTCGACATCTTCGCCAGCGTCCCCCATCTGCGCAATCCTCTGGGCGAGCGGGCGGGCCAGACCATGCTGGCGTTGGGCATGTGGTATTACCGGATGCGGGAGATGGTGGGGTAGGGCGTCAGCCTTTGCCCGGCCACGGATAACGCTTTGCCAGCCGGACCATCGAGCCGAGCGCAGGACCGTGGCGGCGGCCCGCCACCGTCACCAGCGATACCGTGCGCGCGATTTCCGGCTCTGCGATCGGCCTTGTGCCGATGCCCGCCTGTTCGGGCAGGTATTCGGGCATAATCGAACAGCCCAGCCCGGCGACGACCATCGCCTGCACCCAATCCTCGCGTTCGGATGAATAGCGCACGTTCACGCCCAGCGGTTTTGCCTTGCCGGAGGCTTGGAAATAGTCGGTGAACTCGCAATGGACGCGTTTGAGGTAATCAATTCCGGCAAGCGCGCTTAGGGGGACGGTGTTTTCTTTGCCGAACCTGTGTCCTTCGGGAAAGGCGAGGACGTAGCGTTCATCATAGAGGGGCATCGCGTTCAGCGCGTCAGGCAGCATCGGCATCGCGATCAGGCCCGCATCCAGCGACCCGGCCTCGATCCCCGCGATCAGGTTTGTGCCCGACGCCTCGCGCACGTCGAGGGACAGGCCCGGTATCTCCTCACGCAAGCGGGTCAGAAAGCCGACCATCCGCGTCGGGGCGATTGTCGACATGACGCCGAGCTTGATGGTGATGGCATCCTCGGAGTGGAAATTAGTCGCGTCCTGCCGCGCGGCCTCGCCCGCCGAAACCAGCATTCGGATATGCGGCAGGACGCGCCGCCCCAGCTCTGTGAGGATCGTGTGGTTGCGCTCGCGGAAGAACAGCGCGCCCTCGAATTCCTCCTCCAGCTTTTTGATTGCTTTGGTCAGGGAGGGTTGGGCGACGTTGCAGGCTTCCGCCGCGCGGGTGAAGTTTTGCGCCTCGCACACGGCGAGGAAATAGCGGGCTTGATGTACTTCCATAGCTAAAGCCTCTTTAAAAACTCACGAAAACGCGATTGATCGCGCTATTTTGTAAGGTTCCATAGCTAATGGTTATGAATACGGCAGACAATCGATATTTCCGTTACCGCTGGTGATGCGCCATCTTCATTCCTGTCAACAGCGACACGAAACATCATAAGCAAGAGGAAACATCACAATGGCCCGTTCAGTTATCATCGGTATCGCCGCCGCCGGTATGAGCCTCGCGCTCACCGCTATTCTCGTCACGCCTTCGATGGCGATGACCTCGAATGATTACAGCGTTTCCTACGCCAACACATCGCCCGTGTCGGGTACGCAGGAGGCTGTCGACGGCCTGTTCTCTGGCAGGTTGCAGGCAAAGCAGCGCCGGGATGCGCGTAATGACGAGGCGCTGACGCTGATCCGCAGCGGCACGAAGACACCGCAAATGGCGGTTGAGGAAAGCGCGCCGCCCGCCGCTCTGCGCCCGTTCAGCCTGACCCTGCCATTCGTCATCCGCTGATTTGACCACGCCTTTAACCCCTTAATAATCGCATTATTCTTCAAGGAGAGAAAACCATGATCCGTCACACAATCGCCATTGCCGCTTTCGCCCTGACGCTCGCTTCGGGAACTGTTGGCGCTTTTGCCGGAGAACGTTCCGGCCAGTTCACAGGGGCGTCGAACCACGTCACATCCGGCGGTGTGACCGTCAGTAAGGATGCGCAGGGCTATATCGTTACGCTCGGCCCGCAATTCTTTCTCGATGGTGCGCCTGACCCGAAGGTCGGGTTCGGGGTGAACGGCAAATATGTCGATGGCACGCTGATCGGTCTGTTGAAATCGAATACAGGCAGCCAAAGTTTTCGCGTCCCCGCCAGCCTGAATGTCGGCAGCTTTACGGATGTGTTCATTTGGTGCGAGAAATTCTCGGTCCCGCTGGGGTCGGCCCGTCTGAACTGAACTGAGCTGAGCTGAGCTGTCGGTTCAAGAACCCCGCATGAGTGATTGAACATCCCCTGCTTCAATCAAACCGATGGCCGCATTGATCTTTTCAAGCGGCCATTGCCCAGCGTTGTGTGCGCGCCATCAGGCAGAACCAGCGGATTGGCGATTTTTGAGCGTTATCAAGGGCAACAGGTTCATTCCCCGACCGGGAAAACGCGCCAAAACAATAAGATAGAGCATCCGGAATAATCTTATATCGTTCAGGATGGTCTAGGGTCTGGCGGGGTCATCCGTCACTCCTTTTGCGCGCGCGCAGGGCGGCGGCAATGGCGAGTGTGCCGTAGAGCAGCATGAAACTGATCGGCAACGCCTCCGCCCCCAGAACGCCCATCGCCGCACCTGTCACCGGAACGCCGATTGTGCCCCCCGCGCCCCATGCGATGCCGGTCGCCGCGTTAATGGCCACCAGCCGTGCGCCCGTAAACCGCTC
>CALDZQ010000078.1 GCA_937944035.1 uncultured Neomegalonema sp.
CAGTTTATGAAACGCCATGAATTTAAAGCTTTGTTCGACACGCCCGGCCCTGTTGTGCTGCCCGTGATCCATGTTCTTGATACACCGCGCACATTGGCGAATATCGATGTTTTGACAGCGGCGGGAGCGCAGGGGTGTTTCTTCATCAATCATGATTTCGGTGTGGAAGAATTTTTGCCCATTGTTCGCGATGTGCGGACAGCGCGGCCCGACCTGTGGATCGGGTTGAACTTTCTGGCGGTGACGGGGGCTAAGGCTTTTCCGGTGCTGGGTGATCTGGCGCGGGACGGATGCCGGATTGATGCGTATTGGGCCGATGACGCGCGGATCGAGGAGCGTGGAACGGCGCAGACCGAAGCGGAGGAGATTGCCCGTATCCGCGCGGATAGCGGCTGGGACGGGCTTTATTTCGGGGGCACGGCTTTTAAGAAGCAGCGTGCGGTGTCGCCTGACGACTACGTGGTTTCGGCGCGCAATGCGGTTGCATTTATGGATGTGGTCTGCACGTCGGGTGTGGCGACGGGCGAGGAGGCGGATCTTGGCAAGATTGACGCGTTCCGGCGGGGCATTGGCGCGGCTCCGATGGCACTGGCGTCGGGGATCACGCCGGATAACGCCCGTGACTATGGTGATGTTGATTGCTTCATGGTCGCCACGGGGATCAACCATCCCGGCAATTTTTACGACATAGACCCGGCGCGGCTTGCGGCGCTTTTGACTGTTGCGAAAGATATTGGAGAGACGGCATGACAACCCGCGATAAAGGCCCGCGCGATGACCGGTGGTATCTGAACCTGATGGCTCCGAATACCAAGGGGGAGAAATTCGCGTGGCTCGACCCGACTTCGATTTATATCAATGGCGAGGCGTTTCACGATCTGTTGGATGATCTGCAAGCGGATTTGTCAGGCGTTGAAGCGGATGTCGTTGTGGGCCTTGATGCGATGGGCTTTGTGCTGGCGGCGGCGCTGGCCACCCGTATGGGGGTCGGGTTTTTGCCGATCCGTAAAGCGGGGAAACTGTGCGTGGATACGGATAAAGTCAGCTTTGGCAATTATTCGGGACGCACGCAGGATATGGAAATGCGCTTGCCCGCTTTCGCGCCCGGTACGCGGGTTTTGCTGGTGGATCAATGGGTTGAGACGGGCGGCACGATGGACGGCGCGATCCGTCTGGTTGAACGTCAGCAGGGTGTGGTCGCGGGTATGGTTGCCGTGGCGATTGAGGAGAATGAGCGCACGGCGGGCTATCGCGCCACCTATCCTTGTGCCAGCGGTGTGATGCCCGGTTCGCGCTGGCAGACCGAATGCAATGCTCAGGGCTTGAGCAGTTTTGACAGCTATAAGCCGGAGATGGCCTTTCCGCAGAGGCGGAGCTAGGCCGGGGTTGTGAAGCGGGTCTGTGTTGGGCGGGCTGTTGCCCTTGATAACGCTCGATGGTTCAACCTGATCGCGGATGACTCTAATAGTGAGGCTTCCTTGTGCGGATTTTCATCAGGGCGTCGGCCGCGAATGCGCCCTGCTGGCAGACGATCAGCGGGTTGATGTCGAGTTCTTCGAGGGTCGCCGAATACGCTGCGGCAAAACGGGCGACGGCCATGATGGCATCGATCACCGCCCATCGATCTGCGGGCGGATTGCCGCGATAACCGTTGAGCAATTTGGAAATCCGCAATCCGGCCAGCGCCTCGCTGACGGCCTGCTCATCGGTCGGGAGCATCAGCGATACCGAATCCTGGAGCAATTCTGTCAGCACACCACCTGCGCCGAAGGTCAGGATCAGGCCGTAAACCGGATCGCGGGTGACGCCGATGATGATTTCGACCAAGCCGCCGATCACCATATGCTCGACCAAAACATCGCATTGATGGTTTTTAATCAGTACCCACGCATCGTTTTTAACCACCGCCGCCGATTGGAGATTCAGGCGCACGGCGTCCGCTTCGGTTTTATGGGCGATGCCGAGTGCCTTGACGGCGAGTTTGTAATCCCCGACCCGCAGCTCTTCAGCCGCGCGTTCCGCCTCCTGCGGGGTTGTCGCGATGCGGCCCGCCGGAACCTGAATTCCGAAATTGGACAGGCGGAATTTGCTTTCGGCCTCATCCAAAACCAGCGTGTTCTCTGCGGGCGCAATGGTTGGAGGCAGGATCGGTTCCGCCGGTTCCGCCGCCCAAGCCTCGCCGATTTGTGCCGCCGCATCCGCCGCCAGCAGCGCTTCATCAATGCCGCAAAGCGGGGCAATACCCGCCGCGATAAAGGCTTCGCAGCGGTCTTCGGGGAGCAACTCGCCCAGCGATGCGACGACGGCCGCGCGGGCTTTTGCTTTTTTCGCCGCCCGCGCGATGGCTTTGACCGCAGGCTCCCATGTCTCGTGCGAGCAGCGGTCGGCGCGGGGGAAATCCAGGATCAGCATCGACAGATCAAACCCCGGCCTCATCGCGGCTGCGAAGGTGGCCGTCATCGCTTTGTCATCGTTCCAGATAAAGGTGTGATAATCCAACGGGTTGGCGACCGTGACCATCGGGTTGAGTGTGGCAGAGATCGCCGCTTTCTCATGCGCCTTGTAGGGGCGGAAATGCAGATCATGGGCCAGCGCGGAGTCTGCCATCAGCGAAGCCTCGCCGCCCGAACAACTCATCGACAGCATGTCGCGTCCCTTAAGCGGGCCGTGGGTGTGCAGCAGTTTCAGCGTCTCGATCAGGGCGGGCAGGCTGGGCAGAAGCGGGATGCCGAGCCGCCGGAAGAACGCCTGCGACCCGGCATCCGATCCGGCCAGTGAGGCGGTGTGCGAGATGGTGGCCGTGCGCGCCTGATCCGAGCGGCCGACTTTGATCGCGACGATGGGGATGTTTTTCTCGCGCGCGCGGGCGGCCAATGCCTCGAATGCCGCCGTGTCGCCGACGCCCTCGATATGCAGACCGATGGCCGTGACGCGCGCGTCCTCCAGCAGGGCGCAGGCCATGTCGGCCAGACCGATCTGGGCCTGATTGCCCGCCGTCAGGGCGTAGGCGACGGGCAATCCGCGCTGTTGCATCGTGATGTTGATCGCGATGTTCGAGGATTGGGTGATGATGGCGACGCCGCTGTCGACCCGCTTGCCGCCATGCTGGTCCGGCCACAGCGTCGCCCCGTCGAGGTAGTTGAGCGCGCCGTAGCAGTTGGGGCCGATGATCGGCATTTCTCCGGCGGCATCCAGCAGCGCCGCGTTGCGGTCTGCGCCGTCATCCGTCTCGCGAAAGCCGGAGGCAAAACACACCGCACCGCCCGCACCCATCGCGTTGAGATCGCGGACAATCTCGATCGTGGCGTCGCGATTGACCCCGATCCACGCGGCATCGGGCGGCGAGGGCAGGGCGGCGAGGCTGGGGTAGGCTTTCACGCCATGCACCGTCTCGCGGGTCGGATGCACAGGCCAGATCTCACCGTCGAACCCGGCTTTCAGGCATTGCTCGACAACATTAGCCGCCCAAGAACCGCCGAATATGGCGATGGATTTGGGGCGGAGGAGGCGGGAGAGGTTGGGGGTCATGGATTGAAAATCGCGTCTATATCCCGCGCGCCGTGAAGGACGCGGATGATGTCTATCGTGTGCTCTGTGGTGCGGTAGAAGATGATGTAGGGGCGGACCGGAAAGCTGCGCAGGTCGGGCTGAAGGGCATCGCGGGGGCGGCCGATGAAGGGGTTGTCGGCCAGCGTTGCCTCGCAGGTCGTGTTGATTTTCTCGACCACACGCCGCGCCGCCGGCGGATTGTCAGCGTGGATATAGTGATAAATGTCCAGCAAGTCCGTTCGCGCTTGCGGCCCGTAATCAACCCGCAACGTCACTGAGCGCTTGCCTGATTTCTGTGCGCTTTTTGGCGTCTTCCCAGAATGCGTCCCAATCCATCGGCTCTGGCTGTCCGCTGTCGATGCCTTCTTGGATCGCGTTTTTCAGCCATGCCAGCTTTTCGGCCTGTTCCGCCTCGTAGGCGTCGAGCAAGGTTAGCGCTTTGCCTATGACTTCATCGGGCGAAGCGTAGGGGCCGTTTGCAACCTTTTCC
>CALDZQ010000079.1 GCA_937944035.1 uncultured Neomegalonema sp.
CTTATTATAGAAACACCCCCACTTTCTCCCATAAGAAAATTCTTATGGGAGAAACTCACCCCCTACCCCATCTCGACCAGCAAATCCTTCGCATCGACCTGAGACCCCACGGGCGCGACGACGCGGGCGACTGTACCGTCCACCTCCGCATGGATCGCCGTCTCCATCTTCATCGCCTCCAGCGTCAGCAGCATATCGCCCGCTTTCACCGCTTGCCCGACCGTCACGGCGACACTGCCGACCACGCCCGGCATCGGGGCCGCAACGTGGTTCGCGTTGTCAGGGTCCGCTTTCTCGGACCGCTGCGCACTGGCGGCAAAGCGCATGTCCTGCACGCGGATCACACGCGGCTGGCCGTTCAGCTCGAAGAAGCACTTCACCTCGCCCTTCTCATCGGCCTCCGAGATCGCTTGCAGCCGGATCATCAGGCGCACGCCGGGCCGCAGATCAACGGCGACCTCCTCACGCGGTTCCATGCCATAGAAAAACGTCGGCGTCGGCAGCACCCGCACGGGGCCGTATTTCCGGCGGCGGCCCATGTAGTCGAGATAGACTTTCGGATACATCAGATAGGAGTAGAGGTCTTCATCATCGACCCGCTGCCCTTCCATCTCGTCCACGGCCTCCTGCCGCGTGGCCTCCAGATCAACGGCAGGCAGATGCGCACCGGGGCGTTCGGTCAGTGGCTCAGCCCCCTTCAACACCTTCGCCTGCAACGCTGCGGGAAAGCCGCCATAGGGCTGGCCGACTTCACCTTTAAAGAACGTCACCACCGAGTCGGGGAACGAAATATCGCGCTCAGGGTCCAGCACATCTTCGGCTGTCAGGCCCGCCGAAACCATCGACAGCGCCATATCCCCGACCGTCTTCGCAATCGGCGTCACCTTGATGACATCGCCGAACATCCGGTTCACATCCGAATACGTCCGCGCAATCTCGTGCCAGCGGTCCTCCATCCCCATCGAGCGCGCCTGCGCCCGCAGGTTTGTTACCTGCCCGCCCGGCATCTCGTGCAGATAGACCTCGGATGTCCCCGCCCGCATATCGCTTTCAAACCCGGCATAAAGCCCGCGCACGCCTTCCCAATAGGTCGAGATTTCGCGCACGATTTCAGGGTCCAGCCCCGTATCACGCGGCTGATGACGCAGCGCCTCGACCAGCGAGCCAAGACACGGCTGCGAGGTCAGGCCGGAGAACGCATCCATCGCCGCATCCACCGCATCAACCCCCGCCTCACTCGCCGCAAGGATCGACGCCGATGCAATGCCGCTGGTGTCGTGGGTGTGGAAGTGGATCGGGATGCTGATTTCATTCTTCAACGCCTCGACCAGCGCTTTGGCCGCCGCAGGTTTGACCAACCCGCCCATGTCCTTGATGCACAGGATATGCGCCCCCGCCGCCTCCAACTGCTTGGCCAGATCGACATAATAGGCCAGCGAATATTTCGACCGCGTCGGATCGTGAATATCGCCCGTATAGCAGATACAGGCTTCACAAATCTTGCCGCTTTCGATCACCGCATCCATGCAAACGCGCATGTTTTCGACCCAGTTGAGCGGATCAAACACGCGGAACAGGTCCATCCCCGACTCCGCCGCACGGCCCACAAAGCCCTGCACCACATTGTCGGGATAGTTGGTATACCCCACCCCGTTCGACGCCCGCACCAGCATTTGCGTCAGCATATTCGGCATCGCCGTGCGCAGGTCAGACAACCGCTTCCACGGACATTCCTGCAAGAAGCGATACGCCACATCAAACGTCGCCCCGCCCCAGCACTCCATCGAGAACAGGCCCGGCAGGTTATGCGCATAGCTGGGCGCGACCCCCAGCATATCAATCGAGCGCATCCGCGTGGCCAGCAAGGATTGATGCCCGTCACGCATGGTCGTGTCGGTAATCAGCAGGCGTTTCTGCGACAGCATCCAGTCGGCCACCGCCTTCGCGCCCTTGCTGTCGAGCAGCGTCTTGGGCGTGTCATCGGGCAGCGTATCGGTGATGAATTTCGGCGCGCGGGGCGGGTGCGCCTCCGCTTCGGGGCGCGGACGGTCCATCACTTCGGGGTTCCCGTTCACGGTGATGTCGGCGATGAAGGTCAACAGCTTGGTCGCCCGGTCGCGGCGTTTGGTAAACTCGAACAACTCCGGTGTCTTGTCGATAAACGTGGTCGTATAGCTGTAATCAAGGAACGTCGGGTGTTTCAGCAGGTTCTCAACAAACGCGATATTCGTGGCCACGCCCCTGATCCGGTATTCCCGCAACGCCCGGTCCATCCGCAGGATCGCCTCTTCCGGCGTCGGCGCCCATGCCGTGACCTTCTCCAGCAGCGAGTCGTAGAACCGCGTGATAACCGCCCCTGAATAGGCCGTCCCGCCATCCAGCCGGATGCCGAATCCGGTCGCCCCGCGATAGGCGGTGATGCGGCCGTAATCGGGGATGAACTGGTTATGCGGGTCTTCGGTGGTAATCCGGCATTGCAACGCATGACCGCGCAGCTTCACATCATCCTGAGACGC
>CALDZQ010000080.1 GCA_937944035.1 uncultured Neomegalonema sp.
AGCCAGCCGACCAAAGGCAACATCTTGGGCGGTCTGACGACCATCGAGGAAAAAGCGCTGGGCAACCTTGAGAAAATCGGGCGCGAATGCACGTATATCGATGCGCTGCAAGCGGCTGAGGAACCTAAAAAGGGCAACGGCCTCTACTTCATGGACACGTCTTCGGCGGCGGCGGAGTGCGTCGTGCTGATGGCGGCGGCGGGTTATGTGATCCACACCTTCCCGACAGGGCAGGGCAACGTGGTCGGCAACCCGATTGTTCCGGTCATCAAAATCTCCGGCAACCCGCGCACCTTGCGCACGATGGCCGAGCATATTGATGTGGACGTTACCGGCGTTCTGTCGCGTGAGCAGACCATCGACGAGGCGGGCGACGCCCTCATCGACATGGTCGAGCGCACCGCCAATGGCCGCAATACCGCAGCGGAGGCACTCGGCCACCGCGAGTTCTCGATGACCAAGCTGTATCGCTCGGCTTAAGTCTCATTTTGAGAAGCACCATCACCCGCTTTTAACGAGCGGGTGATGGTTTGTTGCGAAAGCACGGTAATCGCTCGAAGCGTTTGCGGCCTCCCTCCCTCTCCCCATGAAATGGGGGGAGGACCGGGAAGGGGGTGTTTCAACAATACCGACATCAGTAGTGTGGCACGACCACCCTCCCCCCCTCTCCCGCAAGCGAGGAGAGGGCTTTATCGCGCATCAATCGGACGTTTTTTCTTTCAAGCGATTGCCGTGGTTGCAAAAGTTTTTCATTGCAATGACGTAAAAAAATTACTTATAAGATTTAAGGGGGCAAAGCAAAAGTAGAAGTAATCAATGTCTAGAATCACATTATTTTCTGTGGTTTTGTCCTTGTGCGCGACGGCAGCATTTGGAGCGGACTTTACGCAGAGTGAATATGACAATGCAGTCAAAGTCATAAATGATAACATCAGCGACTCAACTGCGGATAATCTATACTATGCTATGTCAGATATTGACGCGCTTAGAGTGCGAATTTGCGAAGATACGATTGCAAAAACTGTGCGTGTGAAAAGCGGGGCTGATGCCCACAAAGTGTGCGTCATTGCAATAACTGCCGAAAAATAAGCCAAACTACCCTCATGTAGTGCTTGCCATGAATCTGACGAAGGCGAGCCGAACTGATTGTCGGTACAAGTCCGGCAATGACTGTTCTGAGCGTTTGATTGGCGCATGAGTCACTACGTGTGAGGTGGGATCATCAGAAGCAAACTCAAAGCCCCGCAGTATTCGCTGCGGGGCTTTTTCGTACCTGCGATTCGCGCGCAAAACAGACTCGAACCGTTAAAACGGTCCGGAATTGGAAAAATTTGGAAAATTATGGGTTTTTGGGCTGACTTCCCGATTAGACGAGTCATTCGCCTATTCTGTATGCTTAGCGCTGTTTTTGCCCGATATATTGTGTGTGTGGTAGTAATGACCAGTTTTCATATAAGTGAATTCTGATTTTGTTCCATGATGCTTGCAGGCGGATTCCATAAATTACCATTGACGAACAGTTATTTCCCATATACTCCCATGACCAAGGAGAGCGATGTGGCGTTCCGGTGAAGCAAACAAGATAAAAATACTTGAGGCAGGTTTCATCAGGACACACTCCCTGGCTGCATACGTCTCTCCAAAAAAACAATACGACCCAGGCGTCCAAAGAAGAGACAACGGGTTGCGAGCAGAAAAACAAAAAGACTCTCGATTGAGGCAGGTGACGGGGTGTGCTTCGCGCATCCCGTTGTCCGCATTTTAAGAAGAGAATCACATTGTTGACGACTCAGGTCAAGAGTCGCTGATCGTTTTCCCCGCTTTTCATTGAACATACGCCCGGAGTCCTTGGATTGGTCGGGCGATATGGCGCTGTTTCTTTCGAGAAGCGTTCATAAGGTGGATAAGAAAGGCCGGGTTTCGGTTCCCGCAGCCTTTCGTGCCGCGCTGGGCGAAGCCATCAGCGAGGGCATTGCGCTGACCAAGCCCATGAACCGTTTGACCTGCATCGAGGCGTCGACCATGAAACGGGTCGGTGAACGCATTGAGCAGCTTGAAAAAATGAACGAAGACACCTCCGAACACGCGGCATTTGCGATGGTGACGCTCGGCAATATGCGGCAAGTGCCGTTTGACGGCGAGGGGCGCATCGTTCTGCCCGCCGATTTCATGGCCTTTGCGGGCGTTACGGAGTCGGCTGTGTTTGTCGGCCTCGGCAAGACGTTTCAGATTTGGGAGCAAACCGCGCTTGATGCCTACATGGCCGAGGCGGAGGCGATTGCGGCGCAGAATATCGCCATGCTCAACAAGCCAAGCCCGCCCGCTCCGGAGGCCGGGGGATGACCCCGGAGGCAGCGCTCGCCGCTGCCCATGCCAATCATATCCCCGTTTTATGTGATGAGGTGGTCGCGGCAATCGCGCCGAAGGACGGCGATTTGATCGTGGACGGCACGTTCGGCGCGGGCGGTTATACGCGGCGGTTGTTGGAGGCGGCGGATTGCCGCGTGATCGGTATTGATCGTGACCCTGATGCGCTGGAACTCGCGCGTCAATGGGCGCCGCTTTACAATGGGCGGTTGGAGCTGGTGCAGGGGGTTTTCGGGGAACTCGACACCCTGACAGGCGGGCGTGTGCCGGACGCCGTGGTGCTGGATATTGGCGTTTCCTCAATGCAAATTGATCAGGCGGAACGCGGTTTCTCCTTTATGCGTGACGGCGCACTTGATATGCGAATGGGGCAATCAGGAACCTCCGCATCCGACATCGTCAATTCGGCGGGAGTAGAAGAGCTGGCCGATATTCTGTTTCAATATGGCGAAGAACGCCGCTCCCGCGCCATCGCGCAGGCGATTGTTGCCGCGTGTAAAGCCGCGCCGATTGAAACAACGTTGCGGCTTGCGGAAGTGATTGAGGCGGTCGCTCCGCGCAAGAAACCCGGACAGCCCCATCCCGCGACGCGCACTTTTCAGGCGCTGCGTATTTTTGTGAATGATGAGCTTGGCGAGTTGGTGCGTGGATTGGCGGCGGCGGAGCGGGCCTTGTGCGCGCCCGGCGGTAAGCTGGCGGTGGTGACGTTTCACTCGCTGGAGGACCGCGTGGTGAAGCGCTTCTTCAAGTCCCGCTCAGAGGCGACAGGCGCAGGCGTTTCGCGCCATTCGCCGGGGCCGGTTGAGACCGCCGCTCCCAGCCTGAGAACCTTAACCCGAAAATCAATCACACCGTCTGATGCGGAAATCGCTGCCAATCCCCGCGCGCGATCCTCGGCGCTGCGGGTGGCGGAGCGGACAGAAAACCCTGCACATGCCTATGAGCCGCGCGGTCTGGGCCTGCCGGGCCTTGCGCTGAAGGGAGAGCGGTGATGCAGACGCTTGTCAAAGGGCTGTGGCGCTTGTTGGTGTTGGTTTGCATCTTCGGTCTCGTCTATAGCGCAGCCGCGCTTTACCGCGTGAAAGTGGATACGCGCCAGACGGAGCGGGCGATTAACGCGCTTGAGAAGCAGCGCGAGACATTGCTGACCCAGATCGATGCGTTGGAGACGGAATGGGCCTTTCTGAATGCGCCGGAAAACCTGAACAATCTGATCGGTCTGTATGCGGGCGAATTGAACCTGCGCGAGCGTGTGCCGGACAGCTTTGCGCGGCTGTCGGAATTGCCGCCGCGCGGTGCGGGAATTGTGGATGATGGCTTGTCGGATGAGGCTTTTGAATGAAGCTTTTTAAAGAAGTCCCGTTCCCGGATCAGCCGCCCATCGCCCGGCCTGATCTGGAAAGACGCTCGGTGCGTGGCAATACCCAGACGCAGCGCCTGTGGTTTTTAGCGGCTGTCTTCCTGGCCGCTTTCGCCCTGCTCGGCTATCGGATGAGCGCCTTGGCCTTGAACGGTCCTGATGAGCGCAATGGCGGGTCACAATCGTCGAACAGTGTGCATCGCGCGCAAATTCTGGATCGGCACGGGCGCGTATTGGCCAGCACGCTGCCGACATGGGAGGTATCGCTGCGCCCCCCCGTCACTTCAGAAGCGGGCGGGTTGTCGCCGGATGCGCTGTTCGAGTTGGGGCGGATTTTCCCGAATCTCAAGCCGAACCGCCTGCGCCGTGCGGTTGATTTGGGTAAGCCCAACTTCACTTTTGTCGAACGCCGTGCCTCGCCGCAGCAATGGAAGCGGGCGCGGGATCTGGGCATTATCGGCCTGCAAGCGGAGGTCCGGCAGGACCGAGTCTACCCTGCGGGGCGGATTTTGGCGCATGTGCTGGGCGGGGTGGATGTCGATAATATCGGTGTTTCAGGCATCGAGCGCGGCATGAACGAGCGGCTTTTAGACCCTGACATGCACGATGAACCGCTGCGTCTGTCTATCGATCTGCGGGTCCAGAATGCGCTGCACACAACGATGTCCGAAGCGGTCGCGGAGTTTGCGGCGCTGGGCGCGGCCGGTCTGGTGATGGATGTGCGCACGGGCGAGTTGCTGGCATTTGTCTCGCTGCCCGATTTTGATCCCAACCACCGCCCCGGCCTGCCCACGAGCGATGATCCCCGCGAGCAGGCGGCCTCGTCGCTGTTCAATCGGGTGTCTCAGGGGTCGTATGAGCTGGGGTCTGTGTTCAAGCTGCTGACCGCGTCGATGGCGCTGGAATCGGGTGTCGCTGATCTGGATACGCCGTTGGACGCGCGTTTCGCGATCCGGCGCGGTGGTTTTCCGATCAACGATTATCTCGGTAAAGGGCGGGTGCTGTCGCTGGAGGAAGTGATCCGCTACTCCTCGAATATCGGGGCGGTGCGGATTGCCGATCTGGTCGGGATCGAGCGGCAACAGCAGTTCTTCGAGCGCTTTGGCATTGCGGGGAAAGTGCCTCTCGCGGAGATGCCTGCGGCCGAGCGCAGCGCCGGCCAGTTGCCGCGCAGGTGGGGCAGTACCGAGGCGGCGACGGTGGCTTACGGGCACGGCGTGTCTGTCTCGCCTTTGCACATCGCGACGGCGATTTCCTCGATTGCGAATTACGGCTGCAAAGTCACCCCGACGCTGCTGCGCAAACAGCCCGCCGAGGGCTGTGACCGTGTGGTCAGCCGCGATGTCTCGGCCAAGGTGCGGGCGCTGATGCGGGTTGTCGGCAAGCACAGTTCCGGGCGCAGTGCCAATATCGCGGGCTATGAGATCGGCGGCAAGACCGGGACGGCCTATAAGGTCAAGCCCGGTGGCGGCTATGATTTTGATGCGCGTTTCAACACATTTATCGCCCTGTGGCCGACCAGCGAGCCGCAATATCTGCTGCTGCTGTCCCTTGATGATCCCAAGCTGTTGGACGGGACGGGGCGTTTGCCGCTGGCAGGGCGGACGGCGGCCCCTGCGGCGGGGCGGGCGATAGAGCGGATTGCGCCGTTACTGGGCCTTGCGCCGACGGACAGGTTCCGTCCCTCCGGCCAGTTGACCGACGAAATCACCGAAGGCGGGGCTTTGCCCGTGGGGATCGAACCATTGCCGGCGATTACCGAATGAGCGCGCATACGATAGACAGTCTCGGCCTGGCCGGTGCGGGCATGGTGCTGGGTCCGGCGCTTGACCCTGCGGCGGCGATCACGGGCATCACGTCGGACAGCCGGAATGTCACTGAAGCCAGCATTTTTGTGGCGATTAAGGGTGTGAAGGTCGATGGGGCGAGCTTCATTCAGTATGCCGTGCGGATGAGCGCGGCGGCGGTAGTCACGACGCTGGAGGGCGCGGTGACGGCGCTGGAGACGATGGGGGGCGTGTCTGATGTGCCCTTGGTTATCGTCGATGATCCGCGCGTAACGTTGTCACGGCTGGCTGCACGGTTTCATCCCGCACAGCCCGCTAAGATTGCCGCGATCACCGGGACGAGCGGGAAGACTTCTGTTGCCGATTTCCTGCGCCAGCTTTGGACGCTGCTGGGCGAGAAGGCGGCGGGTTTGGGGACGATGGGGGTGTCTTCGGATACCGTGAAGCTGCCCGGTGGGCTGACCACGCCGGACCCTGTCGCGCTGCACGATGTATTGGCGAAGCTGACCGATAGCGGTGTGACGCATCTGGCGATGGAGGCGTCTTCGCACGGGTTGGATCAGGCGCGGTTGGACGGGGTGCGTGTCTCGGCTGTTGCGCTGACCAATGTGGCGCGGGATCATATGGATTATCACCCGACCACAGCGCATTACACGGCCGCAAAGCTGCGCCTGTTCACGGAGCTTGCGCCTGAAGGGGCGACGGTTGTGGTGAATGCCGATGACGCGGTGTTTCCGCTGATGGCACAGATTGCGGCGTCACGGGGGCTGCGGTTGCTGCCCGTGGGCGAGGCTGATGCGGCGGCGGCGGACGGGCTGCACATACGGTCCACGCGCTATACGGATGAGGGGCAGGTTGTGACGTTCGATTGGGCGGGGACCGCGCATGAGGCCGCGTTGCCGCTGATCGGGGCTTTTCAGGCGCGCAATGTGCTGACGGCGGCGGGCCTGGCCATTGGATGCGGCGCGGATGCGGAAGCGGTGTTTGCGGTTTTGCCTGCGCTGACGGGTGTGCGCGGGCGGATGGAACTGGTCGCGCGGCGGGAGAATGGGGCGCCGGTGTTTGTGGACTACGCCCATAAGCCTGACGCGATTGTGGCTGCGCTGGCGGGGCTGCGCCCGCATGTGGCGGGGCGTATCCATATTGTGTTCGGCGCTGGCGGGGACCGTGATGCGGGGAAGCGGCCTCTGATGGGGGCGGCAGCGGCGGCGGGGGCGGATGTGGTGATTGTCACTGACGACAACCCGCGCTCGGAAGACCCCTCAGGCATTCGCGCGGCTATTCTGGCCGCCTGCCCTGACGCGACGGAGGTTGCGGATCGGGCGGAGGCGATTTTGCGGGGGGTGGATAACCTCGAACCGGGCGATGCGCTGCTGATTGCGGGTAAGGGGCATGAGACGGGGCAGATTGTGGCCGGAGATGTGATCCCGTTCGATGATGCCGAGCAGGCGCAGGTGGCGGTGCTGGCGCTGGATGGTGATTTATGAGCGCGCTGTGGGATCGGGAGGCGCTGGAGGCCGCATCCGGTGCTGAGGCGCTGGGCGGGTGGTCCGGTGTGTCGGGCGTGTCGATTGATACGCGGACGCTGCGGGACGGGGATTTGTTTGTCGCGCTGAAAGACGTGCGCGACGGGCATGATTTTGTCGCGCAGGCGCTTGCTGCGGGTGCGGGGGCGGCGTTGGTTTCGCGGCGTCCTGAAGGTGTGGCGGAAGATGCGCCGTTGTTGATGGCCGATGACCCGTTGTTCGCGCTGGAAAACATCGGCAGTGCGGCGCGGGCGCGGGTTACAGGGGCGAAAATTGTCGCTGTGACCGGATCGGCGGGCAAGACCAGCGTGAAGGATGCGTTGCGGGCTGTGCTGGCGGATCAGGGGGCGACCCATGCGGCGGAGAAGTCCTACAACAACCACTGGGGCGTGCCGCTGACGCTTGCGAGAATGCCCGCACGGACACGCTTTGGCGTGTTTGAGATCGGGATGAACCACGGTGGAGAGATCGCGCCGCTGACCCGCTTCGTGCGCCCGCATGTGGCAATTATCACCAATGTGTTGCCTGTCCATCTGGGGAATTTCGACAGCGAGGCGGATATTGCGGCGGCAAAGGCGGAGATTCTTGAAGGGCTGCGGCCTGATGGTCATGCGATCCTCAATCGTGACAATCCGTGGTTCGATCTGCTGGCGACGCGCGCGACCAGCCTTGGGGTGACGGTGGTGTCGTTCGGGGCGCATGAGGGCGCGACATGCCGTTTGCTCAAGCATAAGCAAAATCCGACCTCTGCATCGGTCGAGGCGGAGATAACCGGCGAGCGGGTGCTGTTCAAACTCAACGCCCCCGCCCGCCATCAGGCGATCAATGCGCTGGCGGTTCTGGTGGCGGCGAAGCTGGCCGGGGCTGATCTGGCGAAGGCGGCGTTGTCGCTGGGCCGTTGGAAACCGGGCGACGGGCGCGGGGCGCATAAAAACATCCGCATCGACGCGATTGATCCCGCCAGCGCGTTCACGCTGATCGATGAAAGCTATAACGCGAACCCCGCGTCGATGGTGGCGGCGCTTGAGACGCTGCGGCTGGCGCAGCCGGGGCAGGGCGCGCATGGCCGCACGGGGCGGCGGATTGCGGTCGTGGGTGATATGCTGGAACTGGGCGAAAGCTCCGGTCAGCGCCATGCGCAAATCGCAGAGGCCGCCGATATGGCGCATGTCGATCAGGTTTTTGCCTGTGGACCTCATTCGCGTTTGCTGTATGACGCTTTGCCAAAGGCCAAACGTGGTGCGTGGGCGGAAGACTCCGCCGGACTGGCGTCTGAAGTCAGGGCGGAAGTGAAGGCGGGGGATGTGGTCATGGTCAAGGGATCACTGGGCAGTCGCATGGCCACAATCGTTGAGACGCTGACCCAAATCAGCCACCGCAAGAAACGCTGAATATTTATTTCGAGCAATAAGAACGTAAAAACAATGCTTTATTACTTCCTTACGCCTCTTGCCGATACGATCGGCGCTTTCAATGTTTTTCGCTACATCAGCTTTCGCAGCGGTGGGGCATTGCTGACATCGCTGATCCTGTTCATCCTGTTCGGACGGCGGTTCATCGACTGGATGCGGGTAAAGCAGAAAAAGGGACAGCCGATCCGCGAAGACGGCCCCGCGCGACATATCATTGAAAAAGCCGGGACACCGACGATGGGCGGGGCGCTGATATTGGGTGCGATCACAATCTCGACGCTGTTATGGGCGCGGCTGGATGTGGGCCATGCGCTGCTGGTGCTGTTCACCACGCTCGGATTTGGCGCAATCGGATTTTGGGATGATTTCCTGAAAGTATCCAAGCGCAACACGCGCGGCGCACCCGGAAAACTGCGGCTGCTGGCGGGGTTCATCATTGCATTGATAACCGCGCTTTGGGCCAGTTATCTGATGCCTGAAGGGCTGCAAACCCATCTGGCCTTGCCGTTCTCAATCGATAATATCTTCAATATCGGCTTATTGTTCTTCCCGTTTGCAATGCTGGTGATCGTTGGCTCGGCAAACTCTGTGAACCTGACCGATGGGCTTGACGGGCTGGCGATTGTTCCGGTGATGATTGCGGCGATGTCGCTGGGCATTATCGCCTACACCGTTGGAAACGTGAAATATTCCGAATACCTGCACCTGCATTATGTCGCTGGAACGGGCGAGATTATGATCTTTGTCAGCGCGTTGATCGGCGCAGGTCTGGGGTTTCTGTGGTTTAATGCGCCGCCCGCGATGGTCTTTATGGGCGATACCGGCTCGCTGGCGCTGGGCGGGGCGCTGGGGGCGATAGGGGTTGCGACCAAGCATGAGATCGTGTTGGCGGTGATTGGCGGCTTGTTCGTGATCGAGACCCTGAGCGTTATCATCCAGGTCGCCAGCTTCAAAATGACAGGCAAACGGGTGTTCCGCATGGCCCCGATTCACCACCATTTCGAGCAAAAGGGCTGGCAGGAGCCGACCATCGTGATCCGCTTCTGGATCGTCGCCGTGATCCTCGCCCTGATCGGCCTCTCGACCCTGAAGCTGAGGTAGCAAGCCGTGATCGTCATCCGCAAATATGATGGCAAGCGCGTCGGTGTCCTGGGAATGGGCCGCTCCGGCATTGCCGCCGCCGCCGCCCTGCAAGCGGGCGGGGCGGTTCCGGTGTGCTGGGATGACAGCGAAGCGGGACAGGCGAAAGCGCGCGATGCGGGGTTTGAGGTCGAGGATTTAACCCGTGAGCGGGTGTGGGAGGGGCTGTCCGCCCTGATCGTCTCGCCCGGTATTCCGCATCTTTATCCGGTCCCGCATAAAGCGGTGTCGCGGGCCTATGACGCGGGTATTGCGGTCGATAATGACATTGGCCTGTTCTTCTCTGAAATGGCGCTATGGGAGCCGGCGCACGACGATGAGGGCGACGGCGCGCCGCGTATCGTCTGCGTTACCGGCTCGAACGGCAAATCGACCACCAGCGCGCTGATCCATCATATCTTGCTGGAGAACGGCCGCGCGGTGCAGTTGGGCGGGAATATCGGCGTGGGTGTGCTGGGGCTGGAATATCCTGATTCCCAAGGGATTGTTGTTCTTGAGCTTTCCTCCTACCAGACCGAACTCGCGCGCAGCCTGTCACCGGATATTGCGGTTTTCCTGAACCTGTCGCCGGATCATTTGGATCGTCACGGCGGGGAGGGCGGCTATTTCGCGGCCAAGCTGCGCCTGTTTGAGGCGGGTGCGCCGGAGCGTAGTGTGGTGGGCATTGATGAGGCGCAGGGCCGCTATCTGGCCAATCGGGTGATGGAATCGACCGAAAAACTCGTGCAGATTTCGCAAAAGGCTGTCCCCGGCGACGGCTGGTCCGTGTCGATGAAGAAGGCGTTTCTGGTCGAGCGGCAAAACGGCAAGCAGGCGGCATCGCTTGATTTGCGGGAGGCTCCGGCGCTGCGCGGGGCGCATAACGGGCAGAATGCTTGCGCCGCCTATGCCGCGTGTCGCCTGCTGGGGCTGGGGCCGAAGCAGATTGAGGCGGGGTTGCGCAGCTTTCCGGGGCTGGCGCACCGCTTGGAGCGGATCGCGGAGATTGGCGGCGTGACCTATGTGAATGATTCCAAAGCGACCAACGCCGATGCCGCCGAAAAAGCGCTGTTATCCTACGAAAATATCCGTTGGATTGCGGGCGGTGAGGCCAAGGAGGGCGGCATCGCCCCGCTTCTGCCGTTGTTGGAGCGGGTGCGCAAAACCTATCTGATCGGCGCGGCGGGCGCGGATTTCGCGGCCACTTTAGGCGATGCGCCGCACAGCCTGTGCGATACATTGGAGAGTGCAGTGGCCGCCGCCGCCGCCGATGCGGAGGCGGGTGATGTGGTGCTGCTGTCCCCGGCTTGCGCGAGTTTCGATCAGTTTGCGAATTTTGAGGAGCGGGGCGAGGCATTCCGCGAGGCGGTGCTGAATTTGGGAGCGGGCGCATGACATTGGTGTTTGAACATCCGCCCGAATTCCGGTTGTCGGGCATCAGACGCTGGTGGCGCGCGCTCGACAAGCCGCTTTTCGCCGCGATTGTGTTTCTGTTCTGCGCCGGGCTGGTGCTGGCGTTTTCGACCAGCCCTGTGATTGCGATTCCGCAAGGCAAAGATCCGTTTTACTACGCAACCCGGCAGATGATCTTTGCTGTGCCGGCCGTTGTGCTGTTCGTCATCTTCTCCAGCGGCACGCCCAAGGAGATCAGACGCCTCGGCGTGATCCTGTTTGGCATCGCGGTATTGATGCTTTTGGTTGTATTATTGTTCGGTGAGGAGCGGAACGGGTCAAAACGCTGGATCTCGTTTATCTTTTTCGCGGTTCAGCCGTCTGAGTTGGTCAAGCCCGCTTTGATCGCTGTGAGCGCGTGGATGTTCTCTTTGAGGCCATCACCCGGTGCGCCTTCGGGCGCTGTAATAGCAACGGTATGTATCGCCATTGTGGCTTTGCTGGTGGCTTTGCAGCCCGATTACAGCCAAACAGCCCTCATTTGCGCGGTGTGGGGAGCGATGTTTTTCCTCACCGGAGCCTCGATTTTATGGGCGGTATCCGCAGTTTTGCTGGGGTTTGCGGGGGTGGCCATCGCTTATGCCGTCTCCCCCTACGTCGCCGTCCGCCTGCGCCTGCTTTTCGACGCCCAAGGCAGCGGCGGAGGCCAGATTCGCCGCGCGATTCAGGCGATTCAGGAGGGTGGATTGTACGGTACGGGGCCGGGGGAGGGGGTGCGGAAGTTCCGTGTACCCGATGCCCATTCCGACTTCGTCATCGCGGTGGTGGCGGAGGAGTTTGGACTGATCTTGGCCGTTGTTATCATTGCGATATTCGCATTTATCACCGTTCGCAGCCTGTTGCTTGCGGCGCGGATCAAAAACGCTTTTGCCCGCTATAGCGTCAGCGGAATCGCCGCTTTGATAGGGTTTCAGGCGTTTATCCACATCGGCGTCGCCGCCCGCATCGTGCCTCCGACGGGTATGACGCTGCCGCTTATCAGCTATGGCGGGTCTTCGTTGCTGGCGATGGGGATCGCGTTCGGGATGTTGTTGGGGCTAACCCGTTCAGATATAGAGCGTTTTCAGGAAAGGCGCCGCACGTGAGCCGCCTTGCGATCCTTGCCGCCGGGGGGACGGGCGGGCATATGTTTCCCGCGCAATCGCTGGCGGAGGAGCTGTTGCGGCGCGGATGGCGTGTGGCGCTGGCCTCTGACGAGCGCGGGTTGCGTTACGCAAGCGCATTTCCGGAACCCGTAGAGCGCCAACAGCTTGCCGCTGCGACGACAGCAAGGGGAGGCATTACTGCCAAACTTGCCGCTCCGGTTACGCTTATACGCGGCGTGGTCCAAGCGACCGCATGGATGCGAAAAGTACAACCTGATGTGGTTATTGGCTTTGGCGGCTACCCTGCCGCGCCTGCGATGGCCGCCGCCACACTTCTGCGCATCCCGCGCCTGATTCACGAGCAAAACGGTGTGCTGGGCCGTGCGAACAACCTGTTCGCGAGTCGCGCCCATGCGCTCGCCTGTGGCATCGGTATTCCTGAGAACGCACCCGCATCCGTTCCCGCTTTCGAGGTCGGCAACCCCATCCGCGACACCGCCCGCGCGGTGATGGCTCAACCCTATCAGCCCCCAACCGCCGATGGCCCGATCAACCTGCTGATCTTCGGCGGCTCCCAAGGGGCCAGCGTTCTCAGCGAGCTGCTGCCCCCCGCGCTGTCCTTCCTGCCGGACGCCATGCGCGCGCGCATCCGCGTGACGCAACAGGCGCGGACGCTGGAGATCGAAAGCCTTGAGGAGCGCTACAGCGCCGCTGACATCACCCAAGTCGAGGCCGCGCATTTCTTCGATGATATGCCTGCCCGTGTCGCCGCCGCGCATCTGGTCATCGCCCGCGCGGGGGCGTCAACTTGCGCTGAACTCGCCGCGATAGGCCGCCCGTCAATCCTCGTCCCGCTGCCGACGGCGGCCAGCGACCACCAAACCGCCAACGCGCGCTGGCTGGAAAGCGCGGGAGCCGCCGTCTTGGCCCCGCAAGGCGATCTCACCCCCGAAAAACTGGGCAAACACATCGAATCCCTGCTCAGTGACCCCGCCCGCCTCGCACAGATGGCCACCGCCGCCAAATCCCGCGCCCACCCCGACGCGGCATCGGCCCTCGCGGACCTGCTGATCTGCGTGGCCGATGATCCGAAATCTGTGGAGCGTCAAAAACAGCGGGAAACACCCCTATGAAACACGCTTATGTGATTTCGAAATCCGTTAATGACGGAAGCAGTTGCGCAATCGACTACGAAATCTCCGGCGCTACGGATTATGTCGAGGACTCCTGGGCGTACCTCGCGAGGCAGCGAGGAGGTAGATTAGCTGATGAAGCCCTGAAAGTTCTTGAGACTCCGGGCAATACAATTGTCATCAAAACAAAGCCCAAGATCGGTCGGTTGCCGGAGGTGATTGGCGATAGTATTGGCCCCTATTTTCTGTCGCCCGCAGCGCGTGCTTTGGTGGAGGAACTGGAGCCGGGATTGCATCGCTTTGACCCGTTCGAAACGACGAGTGTCATGGAGTTGGAAGGGCGCACCGATCACGGTGGTTACTATCGCTATTTCCGGATGCCAACAGCCGTTGAATGCGTTGCCGTCGAGGAGAGCGAGATGGACGGACGATATTTGCCGGATAACGCTGAGCGCCGCATTGCGATTTACCGTCAGGATGTTGCGGGCAAGCATCTCTGGTACGTACACGTTAATGATCGTCAACGAAGACTGATGTGCTCCGACACATTCGCCCGTCTCTACAAAGAGCGGAAAATGCGCGGCTGGGAAATGCGTCACCGCTGCGACCTCGTTGATCGCGTTGTTCATTGAGGCGTTTTGCGGTTGTTTTGAGGCACAGTAACAGCCGCTCAAACAGCAACCACCCGACGATCCCGATACGCCCCGTAAGCCAGCGCCACCGCCGCGATAACGACCGGAACCATCAGCGCGACGATCACCAGATTCCACCCGCCAACAGCCATCAGCTTGCCCGAACTCAGCGCGGCCACGGCCAGCATACTCATCACCAGAAAATCGTTCATGCCCTGAACCCGCGCCTGTTCCTCAGGCAAGTGGTTCGCCGCCAGCAGGCTGGTCGCGCCGATATAGCCGAAATTCCAGCCCAATCCGAGCAGGATCAACGCACCGTAAAACTGCTTTAACTCCAGGCCGCTCAGCGCAATCGCCGCGCATCCGGCCAGCATTGCCAGCCCCATCGCGATCACGGGCCGCGCCCCGATCTTTGCGATGATCGATCCGGTAAAGAAACTCGGCCCGAACATGGCCAGCACATGCCACTTCACCACATGCGCGGCGTCTCCGGTGGTGAAGCCGCAGCCCACCATCGCCAATGGTGTTGATGTCATGGTCAGCGTCATCGTTCCGTACACAAACATCGCGCAGAGCATGGCCACGGGGACGTTCGGGTTCGCCAGTATTTCCCGCCAGGATCGCGTCGCCGTGCCGGCCACCTTTGGCTTGGGCTTTGGAATATCCAGTAGGAAAATCAACGACATACCAAGAATGTTAATCACGCCCAGTACCGCAAACGCCCCCGCGAACGGGATCGGGGCCATCAAATCTTGCGCCCGGTCAACGATTTCAGCCGCAAAAATCGCCGCGAACAAGCCCCCCGCCAGCACAAGCGAAATCGCCCGTGGTTTGAAATCGGATGGCGCGGTGTCCGTGGCGGCGAAGCGGAAATACCCTTGGGTCGTGTGCCAGACTCCGGCGCAGCAATAGGCGGCGCACAGCAGCCAAAACGACCCGATAATCATCGCCCAAGTCGCTAGGACAGACGCCAGAATGGCAAAGCCGACACCCGTCAAAAATCCGAACTTGCGCCCGAACCGCCCCATCAGCAAAGACATCGGCACAGCCGCCGCCATCCCTGTCAGCATTTGAAAGGCAATCGGTAATGTGGCGAGGCTTTTGTCATCCGCCAGCGTCAATCCGGCCAGACCGCCGAGGATAATGTAGACCGGTAATTGTGATCCGAGAATCGCACTCATCGTTGCCAGAATTGCCACGTTCTTGACAGCCCGTGGTTTATCCGGCACGGCCCCGCTCATGTCGCGGGCTGTGCGTCAGGCCGCAGCATTCTCGCCAGCGAATCCAGCATCGCATTGGCGAATTTCGGTTCGTCGCCGTCAAAGAACGCTTTCGCCACTTCGACATATTCATTGATGACCACATTGCGCGGCACGTTCGGCATCGTCACAAACTCACTGCCCGCCGCACGGAACAGGGCGCGCAAGGTCGGATCGATCCGTTTCAGCGGCCATGCCTCTTTCAACGTTTTATTCGTCGTCCGGTCGATCAGGGTTTGCTGTGCGACTGCCCCTTCGAGGGTGCGCTTGAAGTGTTTTATATCCGCTTCGGCAAGTTCGTACCCTTCAACATCCTGTCCGAACCGGTGCGCTTCGAACTCCGCGACGATGGTTTGCCAGGGCGTTCCGGTGATTTCCATCTGATACAGCGCTTGAACGGCATTCAGGCGCGCGGCCGAGCGCGCGCGGCGCGACACTTCCATTTTGTTCGGCTTTGCCGGTTTTTTTTCTGAGGCTGGCTCGCTCATGTGAGTGCGCTTTTGGTGGTGGTGCTTCCGTCCGAGCCTGCCATCTGAATATGCTCGGAATCCGGCAGGAAAGTCGGTGCGCGGTTGCCCGCCTGCGCGCCCTCGTCCCGCATCGCCATCAGCGAAAGGCAGGCATCCGCCGCGCCCGCGCCCTTGTTCTTCTGCGTCGCATCGGCGCGAACGAGCGCTTGCTCACGGTTTTCAACGGTCAGAATGCCGTTGCCGATCGCCAGCCCCTGCCGCGTACCAAGCTCCATCAAACCGCGTGAGGAGTCGTTACACACCGTCTCGTAATGCGTGGTTTCCCCGCGAATAACGCAGCCCAGCGCAACGTAGCCGTCAAACCCGCCATTCTCGGCGGCGATCCGAATGGCAATCGGCACTTCCAGCGCGCCCGGCACTTCACGCACCACCGTTTCAACGCCCGCCTCGACCAGCCGGTCAACACAGCCTTGGGTCAGCATGTCGGCAATATCGCGATAGAAAGGCGCGACAACCACCAGAACCCGCTTTGTCTCTGTCATTTCGCTTGCTCCGTCCGCGCTTCTTCCAGCCTCGCGACGTACCGCGCCAGCACATCTATTTCAAGGTTTACCGTATCGTTAACGGCCAGTTTGCCAAGCGTCGTCACCGATTGCGTATGCGGAATCACATTTATCCCGAATTGAGTGCCGCGCACATGGTTCACCGTCAGCGAGACCCCGTCAATCGTGACCGAGCCTTTGGTGGCGATAAAGCCGGACAGGGCAGGGGGGCATTCAAACGTCATCCGCCACGAATCCCCCTCTTGCTCCAGCCCGGTGACTGTGCCGACGCCATCCACATGCCCCGTCACGATATGCCCGCCCAGCTCGTCGCCCACTTTCAGCGCGCGTTCCAGGTTCAGCGGCGTTCCCGCTTGCCAGCCTTTCGCGGTCGTCAGTGACAGCGTCTCGGCGGAGGCATCCACCGCGAACCAATTCCCCTGATCGTCGCGGCCCTTATCGGTCACTGTCAAACAACAGCCGGAGCAGGCGATCGATGCGCCCGTCGCGATTCCCGCCGGATCATAAGTGCAGCCGATCACAAAGCGCGTGTCTCCGCGTTTTTCAACAGCGCGCACAATGCCGACATCCGTTACAATTCCTGTGAACATGTCACCGCTCCCCGTCCGGTTTTTCCCAGATACTCATAATATCGGCCCCCACAGGCGTTACCGCCACCTGCCGAAACCGTTTCGCGCCTGATAACCCGTGCAGGCCCAGCGGTCCCACCGCGTCACGCCCTTCGCTACCAAGCGCGAACCCCGCCGTAAACCACACAACCCTGTCAACGCAGTCATGCCGCAGCAATGCCGCCGCCAGCGCCCCGCCGCCCTCACAAAACACCCGGTGCAGCCCCAACTCGCGCAGATGCCGCAACAATGTCACGGGCGAAGCCCCTGTCTCCAACATCTCCACCCGCGCCCCCGCTTCGCGCAGGGCTGCCGCTTTTGCCGGACGGGCTTCACCATCACCGTATATATATGTCGCCGCCAGCGCCTTTGCAGTGACAGGCGTCCGCAGTTCCCGATCCGCAATCACCCGGCGCGGCGATGCCGCCTCCATCCCCGCCAATCGCACATCCAACGACGGATCATCGGCCAGCACGGTCCCGCTGCCGACAAGGATCGCATCATGCGCCGCGCGCATCACATGCACCCGCGCCCGCGCCTCCGGCCCTGTAATCCACTGCGATTCACCTGTCCCTGTCGCAATCTTCCCGTCCAGCGTCGTCGCCAGCTTCAGCGTCACAAAGGGCAGCCCGCCAGCCCTGCACCGCAGATACCCGCCCAGCAGCACGGCGGCCTCATCGGCACAAACGCCCGTGACCACATCGACGCCCGCCGCCCGCAACGCCTCGAAACCGCGCCCCGACACCCGCGTGTCCGGATCAGCCAGCGGCGCAACCACGCGCGCTATCCCCGCCTCGATCAACGCATTCGCACAAGGCGGCGTCCGCCCGAAATGCGCGCACGGTTCCAGCGTCACATAGGCCGTCGCCCCCCGCGCCGCCGTCTCGCCGCACCGCCGCCGCACATCGGCCAGCGCATTAACCTCCGCATGAGGGCGTCCGCTCTGCCCCGTGCGCCCCCGCCCGATCAGGCGGCCTCTCTTTATAATAAGGCAGCCGACGCTCGGATTCCCGCCGGTATTGCCGATCCCGCGCCGGGCCAGCGCCAGTGCCGCGCGCATCCAGCGGGTGTCGGTATCCGTCATTTTTCGTTGTCGCCTATACCCGAATCACCGTCCGTTTGCGGCGGACGCAACTCCTGCACGAAGCTTTCAAAGTCGCTGGCTTCGGAAAAGTTCCGGTAGACTGAGGCAAACCGCACATAAGCGACCGTATCGACCCCGGCCAGCGCCCGCATAACGGTCTCACCAATCCGGTCTGATGCAATTTCGGTCTCACCTTGAGACTCTAATTGCCTTACCACGCCGCTAACCATCCTTTCGATCCGTTCGGGATCGATGGCGCGCTTGCGCACGGCGATATGAATCGACCGCGCCAGTTTCTCGCGTTCAAAGGGCACACGCCGACCGTTCTTTTTTAAAACAGTCAGCTCGCGCAGCTGAACCCGTTCAAATGTCGTAAAACGGGCGCCACATTCAGGGCAAAACCGCCTCCGGCGGATCGCGGAATGATCTTCCGCCGGGCGCGAGTCCTTAACCTGACTGCTTGTATCGCCGCAAAATGGGCATCGCATAGCCGTTTCCCCTGTATTCCGAGCGAGTCCGAAACAGATGCTTACAAAAAAAAACACCGCCCCGAAAGGCGGTGTTTGCGGCACTGTATAATATCAGCAGCCTAGCTTTGTCCGTAGATCGGGAACTTGCGGCAAAGGGTGATGGCCCGCTGTTTCACGGCCTCTTCGACCGCCGCATTGCCCTCAGGGCCGTTGGATGCCAGCCCGTCCACGACTTCGAGAATCATCTGCCCGACTTCGCGGAACTCCGCCTCCCCGAACCCGCGCGTTGTCCCGGCGGGTGTGCCGAGCCGGATGCCCGATGTGACCATCGCTTTTTCAGGGTCAAACGGCACGCCGTTCTTATTACATGTCACATGCGCGCGGCCCAAAGCCTGTTCGGTATCGTTGCCTTTCACGCCTTTCGGGCGCAGATCGACCAGCAAAACATGCGTATCCGTGCCGCCTGTCACCAGATCAAGCCCGCCGTCCATCAGCGTTTCCGCCAATGCTTTCGCGTTCTTGATGACCTGTCCTGTGTAGTCCTTAAAGCCCGGTTCCAGCGCCTCCCCGAACGCCACGGCCTTTGCGGCAATCACATGCATCAGCGGTCCGCCTTGCAGGCCGGGGAAGACGGCGGAGTTGAACTTCTTTCCCAGCGCGTCATCGTTGCTAAGAATCATCCCGCCACGCGGTCCGCGCAGCGTCTTATGCGTCGTTGTCGTCGCAACATGGCAGTGATCCAGCGGGTTCGGATGGTGTCCACCGGCGACAAGGCCGGAGAAGTGGGCCATATCGACATGCAGGATCGCCCCGACAGAATCCGCTATCTCACGAAATTTCTTAGCATCAATCTGCCTCGGCACGGCGGATCCGCCCGCAATAATCATCGCAGGCTTATGCTCTTGGGCCAGTGCGGCCACTTGATCGTAGTCGATCAGGTTGGTGTCTTCGGTGACACCATACTGCACGGCGTTGAACCATTTACCGGACAGGTTGGGCCGGGCGCCGTGGGTCAGGTGTCCACCGGAGGCAAGGTCCATCCCAAGGATCGTATCGCCGGGTTTGATCGTGGCCAGCATTACCGCCTGGTTGGCTTGCGCGCCGGAATGCGGTTGCACATTCGCATACGAGCAGCTGAACAGCTTACATGCCCGCTCAATCGCCAATTCCTCAGCAATATCAACGTAGCTACAGCCGCCGTAATACCGCTTGCCGGGGTATCCTTCGGCATATTTGTTGGTCATTACCGACCCTTGCGCCTGCATCACGGCGCGCGAGACGATGTTTTCGGAGGCGATCAGTTCGATCTCTTCCTGCTGACGATGCATCTCTTTATTAATTGCATCTTGAATCGCCTGGTCGCGATCGGCAAGATCCCCGTCGAAGAAACCTGTAGGTGTAGCACCGTCAAGCATCGTTCCCTCCTAAGTGTTATTGTTTGTGTGAATTCTGTGTTCCAAACAAAATATATATGTCATTTCCAAAATTGGCGAATCGCGGCCCGCATTTTTCTAGGATGAAGAGCAAATTTAGACGTTTTTTTTTCTGAACACATGTAAGGCGTTTAATTTTTAAAGTGCTTCATAATGATACAACCTTAATTTGGCGTTGTTAACGATACAGTGTACCGATGCGTCCCAAATGCCCCGATTTTGCCCTATTTCCGTTGCTTTCGGGCAAATTGGGCGCTGTGAAACAATCCGTTGAATGCCGCATTAGCGTTGAATTAAGGACACAGTTTCGAGTGGTTAACCCTTGTTGTTCCTTTTTTGAATGATTTGGAAATCACCGTGTGCTACTCAATCGCTACCAGTCGATACTCGTCACATGTGAGGCGGGTTGAGGCGGTCGTGTGTTTTTCGGTTCTGATGACGCGTTAACAAAGTAAAACGTTAAATCGGAATGAAAATTGCTAGGGATGCGGCAGCGACGGTTTTCCCGTTGTGCCGAATGTGTCTCTGGCGGTTTCGAACCGGGGAGCGCGAGGCGAAAATGGAGTGGAGATGAGCAATGAAGCGTAAGAGTTTCTTGTTGGCGAGCAGCGGCCTTGTACTTGGTGCTGTAGCCTTCATGAATGGCGCAGGAGCCCAAACAGAGGTTCTGCCGCCGAATGCTGAGCCAGGAAAATGCTACGCACGCGTGGTTATTCCGGCACAGTACCGCACTGTCACACAGCGTATCGAAGATCGCGCTGGTGGCGAACGTATTGAAATTATTCCGGCACAGTACCGCACAGTTTCTGAAACTGTTGTGGTTGAAGAGCCTTCCGAGCGTCTCGAAGTTATCCCTGCGACATACCGCACGGTAACAGAGACGGTTGAAGCTGCTGAAGCTTCGGAAAACCTTCAGGTCGTACCTGGTTCCTTCAAGTCGGTCTCTCAGACCGTTGTTGTTGAAGAAGCAAGCGAAAGCCTTCAGGTCGTCCCAGCAACATTCAAAACAATCGCTCAGACGGTTGTTGTTGAAGAGCCGGGCGAAAGCCTTCAGGTAATCCCTGCGCAATTCCGCGATGTGGCCCAGACGGTCGTCGTAGAAGAAGCATCGGAAAGCCTTCAGGTTGTTCCTGCTAAATACGCAACACGCGACCAGACGGTTGTTGTCGAAGAGGCTTCCGAGTCGCTTCAGGTTGTCCCTGCGACTTTCCGCAACGTCAGCCAGACGGTTGTTGTTGAAGAGGCTTCCGAGTCGCTTCAGGTTGTCCCTGCGACTTTCCGCAATGTCAGCCAGACGGTTGTTGTTGAAGAGGCTTCCGAGTCCCTTCAGGTAGTTCCTGCAACATTCAAGTCTGTTTCGCAGACGGTTGTTGTTGAAGAGGCTTCCGAGTCCCTTCAGGTTGTTCCTGCGACCTTCCGTTCGGTTGCGCAGCAAGTTGTCGTAGAAGAAGCATCTGAATCGCTTCAGATCGTTCCTGCTACCTTCAAGTCTGTCGCTCAGACGGTTGTCGTTGAAGAGCCTTCGCAGTCCCTGCAGATCGTACCGGCCACCTTCCGCACTTTGGAAGAAACAATGGTTGTCCGTCCTGCATACGAGCAGCTTCAGGTTGTTCCTGCGACGTTCAAAACGGTCCAACAGACTGTTGAAGTAGAGCCTGCATACGAAACGCTTCAGGTTGTCCCTGCAACGTATCGTACTGTTTCTGAAACAATCGTGACCCAGCCTGCTTACGAGCAGCTTCAGGTTGTTCCAGCGACATACCGCACGGTTTCTGAAACTGTCCAGACCGAAGAGCCCTACGAGCAGCTTCGTGTTGTTCCGGCGACTTATAAAACTGTTTCTGAAACAATCGTGACGCGTCCTGCTTACGAGCAGCTCCAGGTTGTCCCAGCGACATACCGCACGGTCGAGGAAACTGTTGTTGTTCAAGAAGCAACGCAGCGTCTTCAAGTTGTTCCAGCAACCTACAAAACGGTTCAGGAAACAATCGTCGTTGAGCCTGCTTACGAGCAACTCCGCGTCGTACCTGCAACGTACAGAACTGTTTCTGAAACTGTTGTTTCTCAGGAAGCCGGCGAGCGTCTCGAAGTCGTTCCTGCTACCTACAAAACGGTTCAGGAAACAATCGTTGTACAGCCTGCTTACGAGCAGCTTCAGGTAGTTCCTGCGACATACCGCACGGTTGAAGAGACGATTGTTGTGCAGCCTGCATATCAGCGTCTGCAAGTTGTTCCAGCGACCTACAAAACAGTTTCTGAAACTGTTGTTGTTCAGGAAGCAAGCGAGCGTCTTGAAGTTGTTCCGGCAACATACCGCACGGTTCAGATCTCGGTCGCTGGCGACGAAGTCGCTGAGCGTCTTCAGGTCATCCCTGCGACTTACAAAACGGTAACGGAAACCATCGTTGTTGAAGAAGCTTCCGAGCGTCTTGAAAAATCCGATGCAACGTACCGCACTGTAACCGAGCGCGTTAAAGTTCGTGATGCTTACACGACCTGGAAACGTGGTAAGAACCCGATCGCGATCATTGACTCCGTCAGTGGCGGCGTTGTTGGCGGCGGCGGTATCACCGTTGTTTCCGAAGCAAGCGGTCAGGTTATCCCGGGTGCAGTATCGGTTGATGCCAACGGCTTCGCTGTTGACGCAAGCGGTCGTGTACTCACCGGTTCCGGTGGCGGCAGTGGCGCTGTAATGGCGACCCGCGCAGCTAACGGCGCAATCGTTGATCTGAGCGGCAACGCAATCGCTGGTGCTGTTGGCATCGACGGTCAGGGCCGTGCTGTTAACTCAGCTGGTCAGGTAATGGTTGTTGCAGGCGGTGGTGCCGGTGGTCCAATGCGCGCACGTATCGTCGCTGGCGGCGGTGGTGGTTCCGAGATTTCGGGCGCTTCGATCAAGCAGACCAAACAGCTTAACACAGGCGAGATCCTCTGCCTTGTTGCTGTTCCTGCTCAATACGAAACGGTCACGAAACAGGTTATCGATGGCGCGGCTTCTGTTCGCCGTATCGCGATCCCTGCTAAGACGCGCACCATTCAGCGTCGTGTGATTGATCGTCCTGCTACCGTTCAGCGCATTGCTGGTGGTTCGGGTGGTGGTGGTTCCATCGTTGATCTCAACGGTAACCTGATCCCCGGCGCAGTTGGCGTAAACGCAGACGGCTTCGCTGTTAACGCAGCTGGTCAGGTCATCACGGGCGCGTCCCTTGGTGGTTCGTATGCTGGTGGCCCGATCCGTGCCAGCCGCAACTCTGCTGGTCAAATCGTTGACGGAAGCGGCAACATCATTGCTGGCGCTGCTAACATCGATGGTAACGGCTTCGCAGTAAACGGTGCAGGTCAACTGCTCACCGCTGCTGGTGGTGCTGGCGGTCCGATCCGCGCGCGTGTTGCTGGTGGTAGCACCGGTGGTACGAAAACGATCACGAAACGTGTTGTTGCTACGCCTGCAACGGTTCGCCGCGTTGCTGTCCCAGGACAGACCCGCACGATCCAGCGCCGCGTTGTTGACCGTCCTGCTTCGACCCAGGCTGTCGCAGTTCCTGCACAGACCCGGACGATCCAGCGCCGCGTTGTGGCGACCCCGGCAACGACCCGCTCCGTTGCGGTTCCCGGTCAGACCCGGACGATCCAGCGTCGTGTGATCAATACGCCTGCTTCGACCCAGGCCGTGGCGGTTCCCGCCCAGACCCGGACGATCCAGCGTCGTGTCATCAATACCCCTGCTTCCACGCAGGCGGTTGCGGTGCCCGGTCAGACCCGGACGATCCAGCGTCGTGTCATCGCGACCCCGGCATCGACCCGCGCTGTTGCGGTTCCTGCCCAGACCCGGACGATCCAGCGTCGTGTGATCAACACGCCCGCCTCGGTTCGCCGTGTTGCGGTTCCGGCGAAGATGCAGACGGTCTCGATCCAGGTCATTGATCGCCCTGCTTCGACCCGTGCGGTCGCTGTCGCAGCCCAGACCCGTCAGGTCTCGCGTCGTGTGGTGGCAACACCTGCAACGACCCGCGCCGTCGCTGTTCCGGGTAAGACCGCGACGATCACCACCCGTGTGATCGATGCGCCTGCCTCGGTTCGCCGTGTTGCCGTTCCCGGCAAGACCGCGACGGTCACCACTCGTGTGCTTGACACGCCTGCCTCGGTTCGCCGCGTTGCCGTTCCCGGCAAGACCGCGACGATCCAGACGCGCGTCATCGATACGCCTGCCTCGGTCCGCCGTGTTGCCGTTCCCGGCAAGACTGCAACGATCCAGGTTCGCAGTGTCGCGACGCCCGCCTCCGCGCAGTCGGTCGCCGTTCCTGGCAAAACCGCCACGATCAGCACCCGCGTGATTGATGCACCCGCCTCGGTCCGCCGTGTTGCCGTTCCCGGCAAAACCGCGACGGTCCAGACGCGTGTTGTCGCCGAGCCTGCCTCGGTTCGTCGGGTTGCCGTTCCGGGTAAGACCGCGACGATCAACACCCGCGTGATCGACGCGCCTGCCTCGGTTCGCCGTGTTGCCGTTCCCGGCAAGACTGCAACGATCCAGACGCGCGTGATTGATGCGCCCGCCTCGGTTCGCCGCGTTGCCGTTCCCGGCAAAACCGCGACGGTCCAGACCCGGGTCATCGCCGCTGCTCCGGAAGTTCGCCGCATTGCCATCCCCGGCAAGACCCAGACGGTTACCCGTCGTGTGGTGGCAACCCCGGCAACGGTTCGTCGTGTGGCAGTTCCCGGTAAGACGGCAACGATCACGCGCCGTGTCGTCGCGACGCCCGCATCGGTCCGCCGCGTTGCAACGCCTGACACGTTCAAGACGATCAACCGTCGTGAGCAGGTCAGCGACGAGCAGCTGCAGTGGCGCGAAATCCTCTGTGAGACCAATGCGTCTCCCGAGGTTATCCGCCGGCTCCAGCAGGCTCTGCGTGAGCGTGGTTACTACCAGGGTTCGATCGACGGTTCCTACAACGCCTCCACGACGGCAGCGGTCACCCGCTACCAGCGTTCGGAAGGTGAAGGTACCGGTGGTCTGACCATGGACACGCTGCGTTCCCTCGGGATCGACTTCCGCTAAGGTCTGCTCTCCAGCTCATCGAGCACACCATGGCCCCCCGCCAGAAATGGCGGGGGGCTTTTTCGTGAGAAACGATTGAATCCGGGTCGCCATGCGTTTTCGCCGAATTGCCTTCGTCGCCAGTGACACCGATACAGCCCGCCGTGCGGCGAAGACCCTGCGCGCGCTTTATGGTGTGGCGGCCCCCGAAGAGGCCGACGTCATCGTCGCGCTGGGGGGAGACGGTTTTATGCTCGAAACCCTTCATGCCGTCATGGAACGGGATATCCCCGTCTACGGCATGAATCGTGGCTCCGTCGGTTTCCTGATGAACGAGTATGGTGCGAAATCCCTTGAAGAGCGCCTGTCCCGCAGCGTTGAGTCCCGCATCCACCCCCTGCGAATGGTCGCGACCGATACCGGCGGCCTGCAATACGAGGCCCTTGCCATCAACGAGGTCTCCCTGCTGCGCGAGACGCGGCAGGCCGCCAAGATCGCGATCCTCATCGACGGCTCGACCCGGATGCCCGAACTGATCTGCGACGGTGTGCTTGTGGCGACCCCGGCGGGCAGCACGGCCTATAACCTCTCCGCCCATGGCCCTATCCTGCCCATTGATGCGGGCTTGCTGGCGGTCACCCCGATCTCCGCGTTTCGCCCCCGGCGCTGGCGCGGAGCGATCCTGCCCATGAATGCCACGATCCGCTTCGAGGTGCTGGAGCCGGTCAAGCGCCCGGTTTCCGCCGTCGCCGATGCCGTCGAGGTGCGCGATGTCGATTGGGTTGAAGCGCGTGTCGCACAGGATATATCCCTGCGCCTCCTCTTCGATCCCGGCCACAGCCTGGATGAACGCATCCTGCGAGAACAGTTCCAGAGCTAGGGTTTCCGGCGCGGCAAGGGGGTGGCGAAAATCCGGGGTCGCGGCATCGCGCACGCGGCCCTATACTCGTCTCCATCGAATGCATCGGAGCGACGCCATGTCCGCAAAGCCTTCCCTCAAGCTCTATCTTGCTGCCCCGCGCGGCTTCTGTGCCGGTGTGGACCGGGCGATCAAGATGGTCGAGATGGCGCTGGAGAAGTTCGGCGCGCCCGTCTATGTGCGCCACGAGATCGTGCATAACCGCTTTGTCGTGGACGGGCTGCGCGACAAGGGTGCGGTGTTTGTCGAGGATCTCGATGAATGCCCGCAGGATCGCCCCGTCATCTTCTCGGCCCATGGCTCGCCCAAATCGGTGATAGAGGCGGCGAAGAACCGTGAGATGTTCGCTGTCGATGCGGTCTGTCCGCTGGTGACAAAGGTGCATATGGAGATCGCGCGCCTGCATCGGCAGGGTTACGAGATCGTCCTGATCGGCCATGCGGGCCATGTGGAGGTGCTGGGCACGATGGGGCAACTGCCCCCCGGCTCGGTCACTCTGGTCGAGACGGTCGAGGATGTCGCCCGCCTTGCCCCCGCCGATCCGCAAAAGCTCGCATGGGCGACCCAGACGACCCTCTCCGTGGATGACACGGCGGAAATCGTCGCCGCCCTTCAGGCGCGGTTCCCGCAGATCGTCGGCCCCGGCAAGGAGGATATCTGCTACGCGACCACCAACCGGCAGGCTTCCGTCAAGGCGATCGCGCCGAAGATTGATGCGCTGGTCGTGATCGGGGCGGAAAATTCTTCCAATTCCAGACGTCTGGTCGAGGTCGGTGCGAAGGCGGGCTGCCATTACGCCGTTCTGGTTCCACGGGCGGCGGAGATCGACTGGACCCGCTTCGACGGCGTTTCCTCCGTCGGCATTACCGCCGGAGCGAGCGCGCCCGAAGTGCTGGTCACGGAAGTCGTCGATGCCTTCAAGGCCCGCTTCGACGTGACGGTCGAGGTCGTCGAGACGGCGGTGGAGAATATCGAGTTCAAGGCCCCGAGGGTCTTGCGGGAGCCTGCGTGAGGGCGTCTCCGATTGTCCCGCCGGTTCGTGCCACCTGTCGCGACGTGCTGGAAGCCCCGCTGAATACGGTCGCGGAGATCATCAACGCGACGCTCCACTTCCCGATTCAACCTGATCGGGATGGACCGTAACGGGCTGCATCGACTCCGGCGACTGCTGGATTGATAACGAGCCGGAAACCCTGCCTGACGGTGCATCGGGGCAAAGGGACCATATCGCCTTATCCTCGTCGATCCCCTAGGATGGCGGAATATCGACGAAAGGATATCCCCATGCATCTCTCCGACACCACACCCGTCCTCGTTTCCGGCGGTGCCTCCGGCCTTGGCGAGGCGGTCGTGCGGCGGATGCGAAAGGCCGGATGCCCGGTCGCGATCCTCGATCTGGACGAGGCGCGGGGGGCGGCGGTGGCGGAGGCGACCGGCGCGCTGTTCCGGCGCTGCGACGTGACCGATGCCGCCAATGTGCGCGATGCCATAGCCGGGGCGCGCGCGACCCATGGTACCGCCCGCCTCGCCGTGACCTGCGCGGGCATTGCGCCGGGGGCGAAGACGGTGGGCAAGGGGGTCGCCCATGACCCGGACCTCTTCGCCAGGGCTATCTCGATCAACCTGCTCGGCGTCTTCCACGTCGCCAGCATCGCCGCCGAAGCCATGGTCGCGGCGGATGAGATGGAGGGTGGCGAGCGTGGCGTGATCGTCAACACCGCTTCCGTCGCCGCCTTCGAGGGCCAGATCGGCCAGGTCGCCTATGCCGCTTCCAAGGGTGCGGTCGCCGCCATGACCCTCCCCATGGCCCGCGACCTCGCCCGCGATGGGGTGCGCGTCGTCAGCATCGCCCCCGGCCTCTTCAAGACCCCCCTGCTGGAGGGTCTGCCCCAGGAGGTGCAGGACAGCCTGGGCAAGACCGTCCCCTTCCCCTC
>CALDZQ010000081.1 GCA_937944035.1 uncultured Neomegalonema sp.
CTCCGTCGGATCGGAGCCAGAACATTCGACCAGCTTGTGACGGCTATTGGCGATATCTGCGATCTCTTCACACCAGACGAATGCTGGAATTACCTCGAAGCAGCAGGGTATGCCTCAGATTAAACGCGAAGCGCTTTAGCTGGCTTCGCCGGATGCGGAAAACCCCCGCTTTCACGACTTTCGGGACACAAGATCGTTTTTCCGCAGCCTGCTGGAGCGTTATCAAGGGCAATGGTTTCATTGCCCGACTCGGAAAACGCGCCAAAACAAGAAGTTAGACTATCCGGAATGATCCTTATATCGTTCAGGATGGTCTAGCCGGTCTCGTCCCGTTGCTGCCGCCGTGTGGCCACTTTACGCTTAGGCGGCTTTTGCAGGGTCAGCAGCGCGCGGCTTGACGGAAACACCACCCGCGCCACGGTTCCCGCACCCAGTGTGCTCGACAACTCAAACCGCGCGTTATGCAGCGCGCACAGCGCCTCCACGATGCCCAGTCCCAATCCCGTTCCGGGGACGCCGGAATTTTCATGCACTTTCGAGCGTGTGAAAGGCTTGCGGATTTTGTCGATCTCATCAGGGTCGATTCCCGGCCCGTTATCGCGCACGAACAACTCGATAGCGCCGTTCGTGACCCGCTTCATGCCGATCTCGACCTCCCCGCCATGCTGGGTGTAGCGGATGGCATTGGTGGCCAGATTGAGCACGATTTGCTTCATCGAGCGCTGGTCGGCCCACAGATACATGTAATCGCCGGGGGAGCGCATTTTCAGCGTGATCCCGCTTTCCTTGGCCATCGGCATCAGCATCGTGGCGATTTCGCGCACGGAAGCGACCATATCGATCTCGGTTTCTTCCAGCTGATGCGCCCCCGCCTCAATCCGCGACAGATCGAGCAGGTCATTGATAATCGACAGCAAATGTTTGCCGCTTTCGTGGATATAGCCCAGGTATTCCCGGTTACGCTCGTGCTCTTCTCCGGTCAGGCGCTTGTCGGTGACTTCGGCAAATCCGATGATCGCATTCAAGGGGGTGCGCAACTCGTGGCTCATATTCGCCAGAAAGCGGCTTTTGATCCGGTTCGCCTCTTGCGCCTCTTTGCGGGCCTCGATCTCGGTCCGCTGCGCATTGCGCACCCGCAGAACCATCGCATTGAACGTCGCCCGCAGATCGTTGATTTCCGTCAGCCGCGCCCCCGCGCCGCTCGGCGGGATAAGCGCGTCGCCGAACCCGTTGCCCAGCCGCTCCGCGCTCTGCCGGATGCGCCGTAAGGGCTCTACCACCATATGCGCGGCCAGCAGCGCCAGCAGCGCCGCAATCGCCAGCGCGACCAGCAGCACCCAAAACGTCATCGTGCGGACTTTGCTGACATGGTCCTTCATCTCTTGCATCGGCTGCGGGACCATCACGCCCCAGCCCGGCCCTTTGACGGAAGTGAACGCCGCCACCATATCGGCTTCCATCGCGTCAGAGTAAAACACCGTGTTTCCGGTTTCCCCGGCCATCATCTTCTGCACGACATCCATGCCGGACATATCTTTCGGCGGATTGATCCAATCGGGTTTCGGATGCCACAGCGCCCGTCCGGTATTGTCCACAATCGCCACATGCCCGCGCTCGCCGAATTTGATCGTCTCGCCCAGCTTGTGAAAATAATCCGTTTTCAGCGCGCCGATGGTAATGTGATCGCCAAACCGCTGCATCGCAAACATGACCGGATAGCCATCGGGGTGAATCTCGACATGGCTGAACCGGACCTGTTCTTCGACCGCCAGCCCGGTGAACATCGACAGCTTGGCCGGGGGTGCTATGGCGGGGCATTCCTTACCCGCCAGATACGCCGACCCTTCCAGCGCGCCACTGACCACGTCAAAGCGGCAGACGTGGTTGAATGACAAAGTCTCCAGCAGTTTGGTCATCATGTCGGATGACATGTTCTGCTCAGGCCGCTCAAGATCGGCCGCGATGAACTGGAAAATACCTAAAATATCAGCATAGTAGCGTTGCAGCGCCACGGTCACGGGCTTCATATAAACCGCGTGCCGCTCCTCAACCGCGCTCTCTTCCAGTTGCAGCGCAACCCGCTGCGGCCAGGCCCATGCCAACCAGACAGGGATCGCGGTGACGATGAAAAAAGCTGTGACCAATGCCAGCTTGAGAGGAATATTCCGCTTCGCCATAACGCTGTCCCGTTCGTCTGCTCGGTTCAGATTGCATCAGCGGCAAACGTCCTTGCACACCTCTCTTTTTGCCTATCTGATATAGAAGAGTCAATGATCCGCATACGCTGTAAGCCGAAAAAAATTTATGTTAACGAAGTGTTAACCATTTAAAATATCTGCATAATTTCAACTTAACACTAAAATATTGCCAAACGCAAATCGCCTTCTGCGTGCGTTCTATCCAATCACCCTTTCAAAAAGAGCACCATGTCAAAACGCATTCCCGACCGGGTCTGGGCGGCCATCCGCCGTGACTGGGACACGACCCAAGACACCTCCAAAGACATCGCCCGCCGTCACAACGTCTCGTATAACAGCCTGCGCGAGCATATCCGCCGCAACGAATGGCCGGAAAAAGGCATGTTCCGCGACGACCCCGCCGCCAATGCGCGGGCATTATGCGAGGATTTGTCCACCGATCTGCGCGAGTCCCTGCAAATCCTGCGCACCCATGCACCGTTGCAGGAGCCGCCCGAAACCGCCGCAAAGCGCGCCTCTCTCATCAACGCCCACCGCCGCGCCCTGGCCGCCCTCATCACCACCGACCGCCTCCTCGCGCCGCTGCCGGACCCAAGCAACACCCCCGCCTCCACCCCCCTCGACCTGGAAGCCGCCCTGCAAGAAATCCTCACCCGCCTGAATCGCCTGGCCCCGGCCGGAATCGATTGACGGCGGATGTTTTTTTTGGAGAGAACATGTTGAAATGTATCGCGTTGTATATGAGTTATTGTTCAGCTGAGCATGATAGTGTTCTTTGGACTGCTGCTTTGGTTTGATAGAAAACGTATATTGAGGTTCAATATTTCATTGACCTTATCTATTGTGAGTCTTGGCGAACTGGATTGGATGTCAGTGATGTTTCTTTCAAAACCAACTGCGAACTCGATCACGATCACGCTAGGCTTGCTTAAAAAGTTTTTCGCCAGCGTTGGAGTGGAGTATACGCACTGTATTCGATGTAAATGTGAGACATTGCACGATAAGGATGACGGGGTAACGTTTGCATACATTGACAGAGAAGCTCTCGATAAAGGGGAGGGGGTAACTAAGTCATCAAATATGTCTACCTTCGGTACTTTCTGCGATTCCTGCGGCTACGTTGAAACTTACAAATCAGAGCCGTTTATTAACTGGCTGGCAAAGAGTAATTTCCATAGTTAGAGATTCGTCGCTCCCACACAATTCCGCCGCTGGTGGCGGACCGCCTCAAGATGGCGATATGGAAACACGCGTAGCAAAACTGGAAGACGACCGCGTCAGGCTGTTTGAGTCCCTCGCTCGCATTGAGGGACGCTTTGATGTGATCAATGCGCGCTTTGACACTGTCGATGCCCGCTTCGATGACATCCAATGCCAGTTGAACGACAAACCCAATAAGTTGTGGACGGCTTGGGTCTCCACGGCAATATTTATGGCTGTATGACCGCTTCTTTTGCTCTGCTTGCCCACTTTTCAGGGTAAACTGACTTACGCGGTCACTATCATTTTAATCCTTACACATTTGACGGTCTAGCTTTCTTCGCGTCCAGCAGATCCTCTGTCTGTTCACATTTGTAATGCCCCCCACCGGTATCCCCCCATCCATGCCCCTTCTCGACCCCGTCGCCGCGCTCACCAGCGTGCAGCGTCGTATCCTCCTCGACACGCTCTCCCCCGAAACCATCCTCGCCGCCCGCTACCTCTGGCCCCTTTGGGCGCGCCCATCCCAACTCCCGCCAGAAGGCGACTGGTCCACATGGCTCATCATGGGCGGGCGCGGGGCGGGCAAGACCCGTGCGGGGGCCGAGTGGGTCCGCGCGCAAGTCGAAGGCCCGACCCCCCTCGCCAAAGGCCGCCGCACCCGCCTCGCCCTCATCGGAGAAACCGCCGACCAAGCCCGCGATGTCATGGTGCTGGGCGAGAGCGGCCTGATCGCCTGCACCCCGCCCGACCGCCGTCCCGTGTTCCACCATTCCCGCCGCCACCTGCGCTGGCCCAACGGCGCGCAAGCGTGGCTGTTCTCCGCGAGCGACCCTGAAAGCCTGCGCGGCCCGCAATTCGACGGCGCGTGGTGTGATGAGTTGGCCAAGTGGCGCAAGGCACAGCCCGCGTGGGATATGCTGCAATTCGGCCTGCGCCTCGGCCCCAACCCGCAACAGGTCGTTACCACCACCCCCCGCGCCAACCCGACGCTGATAAAGCTGCTCGACGACCCCGCCACCGTCACCACGCGCAGCCCGACCCGCGACAACGCCGCCAACCTCGCGCCCGGCTTCATCCGCCAGGTCGAGGCCCGCTACGGTGGCCTGCTACTGGGCCGTCAGGAATTGGGCGGCGAGTTGCTGCTGGAGACGCCGGGTTCGCTGTGGACCCGCCAAACCTTCGAGGCGAACCGCATCAGCCACACCCCGCCCCTCAGCCGTGTAATCGTCGCCGTAGACCCCCCCGTCACAGGCCGCGTCACATCGGACGCCTGCGGCATCATCGTCGCGGGACTGATCGCCCAAGCCGACGCGGAAAACCCCACCGCCATCGTCCTCGCCGATCATTCGGTACAGGGCCGCAGCCCCCGCGCATGGGCCACCCGCGCCGTGGCCGCCTATCACAGCTTCAACGCCGACCGCCTTGTCGCCGAGGTCAATCAGGGCGGCGATATGGTCGAGGAGATCATCCGCCAGATCGACCCGGACATATCCTTCCGCGCCGTCCGCGCCACACGCGGCAAAGCCCTGCGCGCCGAACCCGTCGCCGCCCTCTACGAACAGGGCAGGGTAAAGCACTTGTCTACTCTTCCCCTCCCCCCTCGTGGGGGAGGCAGGGAGGGGGCGCTTTCAACAGGCCCGACCCTCACCAAACTCGAAGACCAAATGTCCGCCTTCGGCGCACACACCTTCACCGGAGACACCAAATCCCCGGACCGCGTAGACGCCCTCGTCTGGGCCATCACCGACCTGCTCCTCACCAAACGCACCAA
>CALDZQ010000082.1 GCA_937944035.1 uncultured Neomegalonema sp.
AGCCGCCTGTGCGCACGAAGACGGAAGGCTCGCCGATCAACGCGCCTTCGCCCTGGATGGTGGGGCCGAAGATTTCGGCGATGCGGATTTTATCGGTCATGGTTGTCCCCATAACAAGCGCCCGCCGTGGGGCGGGCAGGCGCGTGGTCGTGATGCGCACTCCCGGTAAAAATCACGCACCATACCCCGCCCCGGGGTATCCAGCCTCGCGAAATTTGTTGGCATTGTGTGCAGGCAACGAGGCTGGATTATCCGCCTTCGCGGATAATGACTGTTTTCCATGTCACGCGCCATAGCTCGCCCATGTCTTCGGGGTTTCGCTGACGCGGACGGCGGTGACTTCGGGCCAGCGGGATTTGCACCACTCGAACAGCGTTTTGGCGAGGAATTCGGCGGTGACTTTGTCATGGCCGAACACCTCGTTCAGGTGGCGGTGGTCGAGGGTGGTGTCGATGTGGTCTTTGAGGGCCGACAGCTCGCGGTAGTCGCGCACAAAGCCTGTCTCATCGACATCGGCCGCGCTGAGTTCGACGACGACGATGTAGTTATGCCCGTGCAGCCGCGCGCAGGGGTGGTCGTCCGGCAGGGAGCACAGCTGGTGCGAGGCGGAGAAGCTGAACTCTTTGGAGATACGGTACATCAGACGACGCCTTTCCAGAAATCGGGGTCCGCGTAGGGGGTGGGGTCGGGGATTTGGGCGAGGTGAAACGCCTCGCGCCGCTCGACGCAGGTTCCGCAGCGGCCGCAATGCAGGTCGCCGCCCTTGTAGCAGGACCATGTCTCGATGAACGGGGTGTTGTGGCGCGCGCCCTCCCTGACGATGTCGGATTTGGCGATGTGGATGAACGGGGTGTAGAGCGTGACCGAGGCGTCCTCGCCCAGCGATTTTTCCTCCATCGCGGCGAAAGCGTCCACGAAATCCGGGCGGCAATCGGGGTAGATGAAATGGTCCCCGCCATGCATGGCGGCGGCGACGGCCCCGTCCCCGCGCGCGGCGGCGATGCCGAAAGCGATGCTCAACATGATGGCGTTGCGGTTGGGGACGACGGTGATTTTCATGGTCTGCTCGGCGTAGTGGCCGTCGGGGACCGCGACATCATCGGTCAGGGCGGACCCGCCCAGCGCGCGGCCGACGCCGGAGATGTCGATAATGTCATGGCGCACGCCCAGACGGTCCGCACAGCGGGCGGCGAAATCGACTTCCTTGCGGTGGCGCTGGCCGTAATCGAAGGACAGCAGGGCCGTCAGGGTGCGCTCGGCGGCGACCTTGTGGGCGAGCGATATAGAGTCCAGTCCGCCGGAGCAGACGACAAGCGTTTTCATCCATCTATCCTTGTTTTCACCGGGTAGGCTGCGACCGGACCCTTGCGGGCGTGGAGCGGATAGCAGGATTGCGGGCGTTTGGGAAGGGGTCAGCCCGCCATCGTCACGCCGACCATCAGCAGGGTGATGAAGAAAATCCCGGACCAGACCATCCCCGCGAAGGTGAGGTAGATCATAAACTGCGGGATCGCGCCCTTCGCGTCGCGCCATGCGGCGTAGGTGAGCAGGGACGGGGCGACGGGGACGGCCCAGAAGAAGGCGAAGACCATCGCCGGGGCGGTCCAGCCGATGAAGACGCACACTGCGCAAATCACACCCACCGCCAATGTCCCGGCCAGCACCCGCAGCGTGGTATCGCGCAGGGAGTTGGACCAGTGATCCGGCTTTGCCGAGACATCGAGCAGCTTTGTCACCGCCGTCTTCGGCGCGCCGCATCCGCCGCAGCGGCGGTCGTCATTGGTATAGGCGCATCCGCAGTAACGACAGATCATAGAAGCCTCATTGGTGAATTAGGCAAATTTCTGCTATTATCCCTATAGGCTCGCACTCATTACCATCCGGATGCCCTATTTTAATCATGTGCTGCAAGACTGAGTCGAGGACGGATCGGGGAAGCAGGCTTGGCAGCAGATGGCGCGCCCTATCTTATGTGAACTGACCACGGGAAGAATAATCGAATGGACACGGCAGGGCTGGAAGGCAGGTTTTTGATTGCGATGCCCGGCATCGGCGATGAGCGGTTTCACCGCGCCGTCGTGCTGATCTGCGCGCATTCCGACCAGGGGGCAATGGGTATTATCGTCAATCAGACCTCTGAATCGGTCAGTTTTGACGAATTGCTGGAGCAACTGGACATCAAGACCACAGATGATTCGATTGCGATGCCGATTCATGTCGGCGGGCCGGTCGAGACGGGGCGCGGGTTTGTGCTGCACTCGATGGATTATAACGCCGAGAATGCGCTGAATATCGCGGATAAATTCATGCTGACCGGAACGGTGGATGTGCTGCGCGATATTGCGGCGGGCAAAGGGCCGCGCGACCGGATTATCGCGCTGGGCTATACCGGATGGGCGCCGGGGCAGTTGGAGAAAGAAATCCAGAAGAACGGCTGGCTGGCCTGTGACGCGGTGGCGGATATTATTTTCGGCGACGGGCCGGATGATAAGTGGGTCGCGGCGCTGTCAGAGCTGGGCGTGTCGCCGGAGTTGCTGTCTGCGGGTGGCGGGTCGGCTTGAGCGCGCCCGGGTCGGAGCGTGGGCCTAAGCCTAAGCCGGAGCGGATTACCGGATTGAAGCATCTTGTCGCCGCCGCCGGATATTCCGCTGCGGGGGCTAAACGCCTGTGGGCGGAGACGGCGTTCCGGCACGAGGTGTTCGGGGCGGTTTGCGTGGTGGTGCTGCTGGCCATGATCGGGGCCAGCGCGGTGGAGATGGCGATTGCGGTCGTGCTGCTGCTGGTGCTGTTCGCCGTCGAGGCGCTGAACACCGCCATCGAAGTGCTGGTCGATCACCTGTCGCCGGATTGGGCGCAGTTTGCGAAAGACGCGAAGGATTTGGGGTCTTTCGCGGTGTTTTGCCTGCTGGCGGCGAATGCGGCGTTTTTGCTGGCGGTGATTGTGACGCGGGTGGGGTGAGGGAGCGCTTTATTCATCCGAAAACAACTGTCATCATCTGCGCAGGCAGATGATCCGGTCTTGTGCCCTGAAAGACTGTCTCTCAATCAATCAGGTGTGTTCTCTGCCGAAGTCTACCCTTGCGGAAGCGGGGCAGAGAATGGCGGAGCGTTGTTTTTAAGAGGATTTTAATCCGCATCATCGCCCGCTCTTGACAAATGTTTCTCCTTGGTTCTATTTGATGCCGACTTGGCAACGAAACGGGACTGGAAGAACGCTGGACTGGGAACTGGCGATAGAGCGTAATCGGGATGCACTGCTGCGGTTGGTTGCGGGGATTTTGATTATGACGGGTGGGGCGGCGGATAGCTTGCCGCGATACCTGCGCGCTCAGGTTTGGGCTGTGCTGCGGCCTGCCGAGTCGGCTTTGCGGCGGCTGATTGTTGTTGTGAAACAGCGGATGAAACCTGAGGTGCGGATGGCCGCACCGCGCGCTGTCGCGCCTGTTGTGGTGAGTGTTCCAACCGGGGCACGCAAGCCCGCGCCCGCTTTTGCGCTGTTCGACCGCAGAAAATCCTTTATTTCCAACGGACGGCGCTTTGCCAAGGGGACGCCGAATATCCGTTTTTTCGACGGCTATGATGCACCCGTTCCGGTGAAAGCCGTGGCGATGCCGGAGGATTTGGTCAGCGCGGCGCGCCTGAACCGCCGTCTTGCAGCCCTGCGCAATGCGCTGGATGATCTGCCCAAGCAGGCGCGGCGTATGGCGCGGGTGGAGGCGAAGCGGGAGGCGGCGCGTTCGCAGACCGGAAAATACATCCGGCCGATGCGCCCCGGCAAACCGCCCGGCCATCGGGACCGGAAGCGGCATCCTGTGGATTTCGTGCTGGCCGATTGCCACGCGCTTGCGCTGTATGTGCTGGTCCCGCCGTAAAACATCCGCTTGCGCAGGAATGACAATATCCGCAAAAAAATGCCCCGCATCAAGTGCGGGGCAGGGTTAGAGCATTTTCAAGGGCAACGGGTTCATTGCCCGACCCGGAAAACGCGCCAAAACAAGAAGTTAGACTATCCGGAATGATCCTTATATCGTTCAGGATGGTCTAGACTTGGGCAGAGTTACTCCGCCATCGCCGCCTCTAAACTGTCGGCGGATTTGAGGTTTTCGGGCTTGCCGACCACGACGACGAACAGGTCATCGGGGCGCAGCAGGCGTTTGGCGACGCGGGAGATGTCGTCCAGCGTGACCGCCTCGACCAGATCATTGCGGGTGTCGATATAGTCGATCGGCAGGCCAGCGCTTTGCGCGCCGACCAGGAATCCGGCGATTTTCGCATTGGAATCAAAGCGTAACGCCCAGGCTCCGGTGAGGTATTTCTTGGCCCCGTCCAGCTCCTCGGCGCTCAGCCCGCCTTCGGCCATACGCGCCCATTCCTGCTTGATGAGTTCAAGCGACTGGCCGACCCGCGCGTTTTGAGTCGCAACGCCGCCCATATAAAGGCCCGCGCGCTCCAGCGGGTTGAGATAGGAGTAGACCGAATAGGCCAGCCCGTTTTTGTCGCGCACTTCCTCGGTCAGACGCGAGGTCAAACCGCCGCCGCCGAGGACGTAGTTCATCACATAAGCGGGGATGAAATCCGGATCATCGCGCAGGATCGAGGAATGGCCGAACATCACCGTGCTCTGGGGGACATCCTCCTCAATCACCACAATACCCCCGGTTTCGCGGGTTTTGATGGGTGTTTTGTCCAGCGGCTCGCCTTCGGGCAGGTCGCTGAAGGTTTTGTCCAGCAACGGGCCGAGTGTGGCCGCGTCGATGTCACCGACCACGCCGATGGTCATGTGGCCGCGCGCGGGCATTTTCGCATAAACTTCGAGAATATCCTCGCGGGTGAAGCCCTTGACGATCTCCTCCGTGGAGCTGCGCCCCAAGCGGGTTTCAGGGCCGAACATATCCCCGTACCAGCGTTTAGAGGCGATGGAGCCGGGATCATTTTTCGCCGCGCGCAGGCCGGAAAGCAGTTGCTCGCGGACCCGCTCAACGGAAACGGCGTCGAAATGCGGGTCGGTCAGGGCGATGCGCATCAGCTCGAAAGTGGGTTCGACATTTTCGCTGAGCGAGGACATGCTGACCGAAAAGCTGTCGCGGCCCGTGCTGAACGAAATGCCCGAAGACAGCTCCTCCAGGGCGGCGGCCCAGTCTTGGGAATCCATGTCGCCCGCGCCCTCTTCGATCAGCGCGGCGGCGAATCCTGCGATTCCCTCCTTGCCTTCGGGGTCGAGCATCGTGCCGCCCTCGAATTCCACATTGAAGGACACGATGGGGATCGAGCGTTCCTCGACCAGCCATGCGGTGATGCCGCCGGGGCTGACCACTTCCTGAATGCGGGATTGGCTTTGGGTTTCTTTGGCCTGAACGGCGGTGAAGGTCAGGGGCAGGAATGCCAGACAGACCGAGAGGAACCCTGCGTTGAGCGTGCTCATCCTTCGACTTCCTCTTCTTTTTTCTTCAACCAGCCCGTGACAGAGCGTTCGGGTACAAAGACTTTGCGGGCCGCGTTCATCACGTCCTCGACGGTCACGCTTTCCAGAATTTCCTGCCAATCTTCCAGCCGCTCAAGCGAGAGGCCGATGGTCAGGGCCGCGCCGTAGCTTTGCGCCATCGAGGTTTGGCTGTCGTAGCTGAAGACTTCGCTGGCGATGGCCTTTTTCTTGGCACGGGCCAGCTCTTCCTCAGTGATGCCGTTTTCGAGCAGATCGGCGATCATCCAGTCAATCGCGCCTTCCAACTCGGTCAGCGTTGTCTCGCCCTTGGGCGCGCCGTAGAAGCCGAACTCGCCGGAATCGCGGGACATGCCGGAGTAATACGCCCCGGCATAGATCGCCAGATCGGTCTCAATCGTCAGCATTTTGGGCAGGCGGCGGGTTGTGCCGCCGGACAGGATGTCGGCCAGCAGGCTCAGCGCCTCGGCCTCATTGCCCTCGCCGGTCACGTAGGACGGGGCGAGATAGGTGCGGGAGAAACTGTCCTGCGACACGCGGGCATCGCTCATCACGAGGCGGCGGGCGGCGATATGCGGGGGTTCTTGCCCGCGCACAGCCAGCTCCAGATCGACCGAGGCAATCGGGCCGTAATGCTCTTCAGCCAGCGCCTGCACTTCTTCAGGGGTCACATCACCCGCGACGACCAGCGTGGCATTGTTGGGCGCATAGAATCGTTCGTAGAATTCCAGCGCATCTTTGCGGTTCAGCTTCGCAAGCTCGGAACGCCAGCCGATGACCGGATCGCCATAGGCATGATTGAGATAAAGCGCGGCGGAATATTGTTCGCGGAACTTCGCGCTCGGGCTGCTGTCGGTGCGCGAATTGCGCTCCTCAAGCACCACATCACGCTCGGAGACGACCTCATCCTCGGCGATCACCAGATTGCGCATCCGGTCCGCTTCCATCTCCATCACCAGACCGAGACGGTCCTTGGCGATGCGCTGGAAATAGGCGGTGTAATCGCGTGAGGTGAAGGCGTTGTCCTGCCCGCCATTCTGCGCAACGGTCTTTGAAAACTCGCCGCTGGCGATTTTCTCGGTTCCCTTGAACATCAGGTGCTCAAGGAAATGCGCGATCCCGGTTTTGCCCGCAGGCTCGTCGGCGCTGCCGACTTTATACCAGACCATATGGGTGACGACGGGGGCGCGGTGATCTTCGATCACAACGGCACGCATCCCGTTATCGAGGGTAAAATCGCTGATCTTTGGTTCAGCGGAAGCGGGAAGAATGCCGGCAATAATACCGGCGACCGCCCAGCGAATCGTCCTGAATCTCATCAAGTCACGCCCTGCTCTACGATTGATGGACACCTTATGAGTGTCCGTTACGAAGACTTTATTTGGGGAGTTTACCCACAATTTCCAGCCTTACGAGGTACATCGTTAAGGACGTGCTAATGAGTGTTAATCAACTTTTCGCTACTCCGGAATGTAGATCAGCTCTGATTGCTCCGGTGCGATGACGCCGAATGTGGGCGTTTGCGGTGCGGCGGGAGTGGCCGGAACCGCAGAAATCGGGGCATCATAAACAGGGGCGGGCGCGTAGACCGGCTGTGGCGTAGCGATTGTCGCGATTGTCTGGGCGGGCGCGGCGGGCAGCGGTGCGGGCCGGGCTGAAGTCACCCCTGCGTCAAGCAGACGCTGGCGTTCGAGTTCGGGATCGAGGACGCCCCGCGCCGTCTCGCCCCGCGCGGCCCGCAATGACGGGAAAACCCGGTCGAGCAGATAGAGGCTTTGATTCGCGTCATAGTCGGCTTGCTCGGCGGCGACGATGCTGCGGATATTGGCCGGCGCGATGCCCGCTGATGACAGCAGGGCGGTCTCGGTTACGGATGGCGTCACCGCCGTGGCGGCCACCGGGGCGGCGCTGCCCAGCAATGCGGTCTGCGCGTCGCGCACCGGATTGGGATCGCGTGAGCTGAGCTTGCCCGGTTCGGGCACGGGCAGCGCATCGAATGTGCCGGGCATTTCCAAGGGGCGCTTCGTGACGATGCTGAATTCGTCCGGCGCCGTCCGCAAATCTCCGATCAGGTCGGAGATCTGAAAGCGGTCGGTCGGCGTGGCGGCATCTTTCGCCTCGCGCTGTGCGGCGTTCAGGCCATCCATGATGCAGCCGGAAAGCGTGGTTGTTGCGAGTAGAGCCATCGCTACCGAGCGGGCATTCCGCGAGAATGTCTGTGTCATTTTTTCGCGTCCCATGCGTTTTTCTCCTCAAGCACTTTTTTGCTCTTCCGTTGGCAGGAAAAGCAGGATGAAGACACCCATAAATATCGTTATGTCGGCTATGTTAAACGCGAATGGATTGTTGATGCCACAACAAGTTACGTTCAGGAAGTCAGCAACCGCCCCGTACATCATACGATCGTAGGCATTGCCCAGCGCTCCGCCGACGACCAGCCCCAAAGCCGCCGAAAAGACAAAGGCGCGCGGGTGGCGGGCGGCCCAGACCATCAAGGCGATGCTGACCGCCACGGCCAAACCGCTCAGAAACAGCTTCAGTCCCGGCCCATCAGAGGCGAGCAGGCCGAAATTGATACCGTAATTCCAGGAGAATGTGTATTTTAGAATGCCGGGAATGAATTCGATCACGTCGCCGGGCTTCATTTGCAGGGTTTCAAGAACGTGGATTTTTGACACGCGGTCAATCAACCAGGAAATGGCGGCGACGATTGTCGCCACACTCAGATTAGAAGCTGAAATCGCCATAAAGACCGCCAAACACTATCGCAGATCGGCAATCTTTAGAGTGGTTTTCCGCTCAGAGAAACCGCTTTCGGATATTTCCCGGTTTATTGCTCGTTGACCTGCTTCAACAATTTCGTGCCGGCCGCCTCGTGAGAGGGGGAGATGACACAGCGCTTGTAATGCACCCGCGATAGATTGTTTTCGTAGATGAACAGCGGCTGATCCGCATCATTATGCGGCTGTGGCGCGTTCTCGCGATAGCGGGTCGCATCAATCTGACGCAGCTTTTCTTCCATCTGCAGGCAGTTCATGGTTTCAATCTTGGTCAGTGGCACGGTTGTGCCGGATTGGGTTGTGAATTCCGTCGCCAGAACGGGAAATGCGGCCAAACCCGCGACGCTTAGCGCCGCGAAACCCAGTGCAATAAAATGGCGTTGCAATAAAAGCATGTCCCTGAAGACCTTTCCCGATGATCGAGCCAAATCGCTATCCCCCGATGCGAAAGCAAGTTCTTGTCACGGCCGCGCGGCAAAAATTAGGCGCGTTTGAACACTGTAACATCATACACACAAAAAAGAGTTTCCCAAATGCAACGTTCCGATATTGCACAATCCCCCGATAAGGCCGCGCCAAGGGCTTGGCAGCGTATGCTGAGCGGGCGCAGGCTTAATCTGTTGGACCCGTCGCCGCTGGATATTGAGATTGAAGATATTGCCCACGGCCTGTCAAGAGTGCCGCGCTGGAACGGCCAAACCAGCGGCGACTGGGCGTTCAGTGTGGCGCAGCACTCGCTGCTGGTCGAGCGGATCGTCGGGCTGACCGCCCCCGACCTTGCCCCGCGATGGCGGCTCGCCGCGCTGCTGCATGATGGGCCGGAGTTTGTGATCGGAGATCTTATCAGCCCGTTCAAGGCGGTGATCGGCGGGGATTATAAAACTTTAGAGCATCGCCTGCTTGCCGCGATTCACTTACATTGTGGCATTCCTGCCGACGTTCCAAAGACGGCGGCGGCGACGATCAAGAAAGCCGATGTCGCCGCCGCGTGGTATGAAGCGACTCAGCTTGCCGGATTTGCCGAAGAGGACGCGGTGAAATTCTTCCAGCGCCCGCGCTTTCGCAAAATTGCGGAGATCACGCTAACCCCGCAACCGCCGCATGAGGCCAAGGCCGCGTTCCTGAACCGCTATCACGCCTTATGCCATGCGAGCGGGTTGGGGTAAGGCGGGGGATTAAGCCGATCTTGACCAAGCATGGGGCATAAATCCGCCAAGTGATCCTGACAGGTGGGAACGATCCATGCGCGTGCTTCATATCCTTGACCATTCCGCCCCTTTGCAAAGCGGCTATGTCTCGCGCACGCTGTGCATCTTGCGGGCGCAGCGGGAATTGGGGATCGAGCCTTACGCGCTGACTTCGCCCCGTCACGGGGCCGAGGCGGGGCCGCCCGCAAAGCCGATTGAAGAAGAAGCGGACTTTCAGTTCCACCGCACGCCTGCCCCCGCCCGTTCGCTGCCGGGACTGGGGTTTGTGGCCGAGATGAAGGCGACCGAGGCGCGTATCCACGAGGCGATCGCTGATCTAAAGCCCGCCCTGATCCACGCGCATTCGCCCGTGCTGAACGGCCTGCCCGCACTGAAAGCGGCCCGCGCGCATGGCTTGCCTTGCGTCTATGAAATCCGCGCGTTTTGGGAGGATGCCGCCGTTGACCGGGGTACGACGACCGAAGGCTCGGCCCGCTATCGCCTGACCCGCGCGATGGAGACCCGTGCGGTAAAGCGCGCCGATCATGTGTTCACGATCTGCAACGGTCTGCGTCAGGATTTGGCGGCGCGGGGTATTGCGCCGGCGAAACTCGATCTCGCGCCGAATGCCATCGAGCCGTCCCGCCTGCCCCCTGTCACCGAGCGCGATGATGCGCTGGGGGCGGAGCTGGGGCTTGGGGATGGGCCTGTGCTCGGTTTTCTGGGATCATTTTACCATTACGAGGGGCTGCATCTGCTGATCGAAGCCTTCCCCGCCATCCGGGCAAAGCATCCCGGTGCAAAGCTGCTGTTCGTGGGCGGCGGGCCGGAGGATGAGGCGCTGCGCGCGGCGGCGGCTCCTTTAGGAGATGCGGCGATCTTCACGGGCCGGGTAACGCCGGACCAAGTGCGGCGCTACTATTCTGTGATCGATCTGCTGGTTTATCCGCGCCTGAAAATGCGCCTGACCGATCTCGTCACCCCGCTGAAGCCGCTGGAGGCGATGTCGCTGACCCGCCGCTTTATCGCATCCGATGTGGGCGGGCATCAGGAACTGGTCGAGGACGGCGTGACCGGACGGCTTTTCACCGCGAACAGCGCCGATGCCTTGGCCAAGAGCGCGTTCGGGGCGCTCGATCCGGCAAATGACATCGCCACCGCACAAATGAAACTGGCAGGCCGGGCCTTTGTGGAGGCCGAGCGCAACTGGAACGCCGTCGCCCGCCGCTATCTGCCGGTTTACGAGCGGCTGACGGGGGGTAAGATTTCGTCAACCGCTGTTGCGATGGGCGGTAAAACAACCGCTTACAGCGTTGTGCGTAATTCTTGAGTCACGCAGAACGCCGCCGTCTTTTGTTTGGCCGCGATTTCCGAGTCGCAAGGTGTCTCCGCCTTGCCCGAAATCGCTCTAGAGCGTTAGCAAGGGCAATGGGTTCATTGCCCGACTCGGAAAACGCGCCAAAACAAGAAGTTAGACTATCCGGAATGATCCTTATATCGTTCAGGATGGTCTAACCCGTCCGATACGGCCTGTAAAATTTCCATATCAGCCAGGTCGCGATAACGGTCGTGGTCATATCGAAGTAAAACATCCGCTGGATTGCGCCTTCCGGGAACAACCAAAGCTCGAAACCCATATTCACGCCCTGCGCGCCGATTAAGGTCATCGCAAACCAGTTATTGACCACATGCACGCCCATCGCCGCAGCCAGACTTCCGGTCTTCCAGACCAATAAAGCGGCGATCAGGCCGAAGGTGAAGATGTGGAAAATCATCATCGCCAAATCAAGCGGCGGGATCGAAGGATCGTAATGCAGGACGGCGAATATCAGCGACGGGACGAGACCCCATATCAGCGGATTGCGCGACCAGACCGCGAATTGTTGCAGCAAATAGCCGCGAAATATAAGCTCTTCGGCGGTGGCTTGAAAAAAGATCAGTACGAGGACCGGAACAATCCACAGCAACCACAGAGGCAACGCCACATCTGTGCGTTCGGGCGCGCCGATCACGATGATGTAGGCGACCAGCGTCATCGCCTGAAAGGCCATTATGATAGCTGCACCATGCAAAAAGTGCCGCCACCGGAAACAGCCGGAGGCCGCAAATAACGTGCGGAAGCGGCGCAGGTGGATTACGCGGACCGCGACGATCAGCGCTATCCAGAAGCTGAGAAATGTCATTAACAGCAGGATTAAAGCGGGCGGCGAAAGATTGCCGCGCGGCTCTCCCAGCTCCGCGATCTGATCCGGCCCGATCCCCAATGGGAGAAGCGCGCCGTCCCGGATGATCGTCACGCTGCCAAGGCTGATGCCAAGATAGAGCGCGGTGAACAACACGATTGCGAGCAGCACACGCCACCAATCCGAGCGGTGGGCTGCGGCTTGGGCGATAAGGGCGTCGAAGGCGGGATTTGAAGGCATAAAAATCCGATAAGTTGAGCGCTTGTGTTTTCTTACTCCTGTAGGCGCAGTGCCGTGAAGCGTTTCTTTGCCCTGATGGGTAAAAAAATCTTGCTCAGCCCGAACGCTCACTCTCTTTTGGGGCTGATGCTCCAAGCGGTTCCCATCACCAAGACCAGCAGCAGCGCGGGGATAATTGCCAACGGCTCGCCCGCCGCGACCATCGCCGTCGCGCCCGCACACAGGATCGAGGCGGTGGCTTCAGTGAAGGTTGACGCTTTTGAAGCAACCTGACGGCGGCGGAACATCGCCCGTTTGGCCTGCGCACGGAACCACAGCTGGACCAAAATGGCGCAGCTTGCCGCGATCAATGCGCCGCAAAAAGTGACCAGCGCCCCCCATAGCGAAATCAACGCCAAGCCCGCCGCGAGCGGCGCTACAGCGATTGAAACGATCACCAGCACCGCCCTGACCTTCGCCCACAAGCGCGCTGATCCGGAAACCGGGGCTGTTGCGATCAAATCAGGCGCATCCTCGCCTGAGATCGTCAGCCAAGCCAACCCTCCCGCGAGTTGGCCGATTGCCATGACGATCACAGGCGCGATTATCACTGAAATCCGGATGTCCTCGCCAAAGCTGATCCACAGCATCACCGCAGGCGGCAGCAGATAAAGGACTTGCATCAGCGTTTGCGAGATCAGCCACGGATCGCGGGCAATCAGCTTGAGTTCCTTATGCACCAGGGCCGCGCCGGTCGAGCGCATCCGGAAAGCACGATGCGCACCGCTTTGCCGCTTGGTCTCCTCTGACACGCCAAGCGCGGCGATGACGATCCGGCGAAACTGGATGGCTCCTGTGCAGGCGGCGGCGATAAAGAAAAGCAGCGCGCTGAACAGGATGAGAGCCAGCGGGCCGCTTTGCCCCGTCACAGCGGCGGCGGGCAGCCAGAAAGCCGACCCGGCGGCGGGCGCGTTCGCGGCGATAAACTCAGGATTGAACAGCGAAAACCGGGACATCGAGCCGTAAGAAACAATCGCCACGATTTGCAGGCCGATCAGAAAAGTCGCACCGACTACCGCCGCTGTGATCTGCGCGATCAGCCGCGTGCGCTTTGCCCCCACTCCGCGAAAGAGGCCGAGTGTGACCAGCACTGCCACCCCCGTCGCAAGTAGCGAAACCGCCAGCATGACGGGATATCCGGCCAGCCAATGCGGCCCGTCCAACACTGCCGCCACATTGATAAACGGGGCGACCATCAACACAGACATTGCCCAGCTTGTCAGGCCCATCATCGCTATCCGGACAAGAAACAGATCACGCGACGGCGCGGGGGAGGACAGGATCAGGTCCAGATCGTCCCGCGCATAGAATGCCCGCGTCACAGACTCCATCGCTTGCGACAGCACCATCGTAAAGCTGAGGGCAACACTGACAGAAATCACGGTCATTGCGGTCTGGTCCAGCGTCCCGCCGCGCGCGAAGAAGGGCGAGAGAACCGCGTAGCCGATCAGGTGCAGGATAACTGCGAACACCGCAATTCCCGCCAGCGCCCGCCGCGTGCTGCGGTTGCGCCTTCCCGAAAACAGCCATGACCAGTCCCGCCATGTCAGCGTCAGCTCATGGCGCGTGAATCGCGACAGCGCAGAAGGGGCGGCCAGCGCGCTCATGCGG